>NZ_JBHUIY010000002.1:0-218863 GCF_042683125.1 Phaeospirillum tilakii | reverse complement strand
CTTCTGCAACCAAGTTGCAGACCGGAGCTCGTCCAAAGCAATTACATCACGCTTAGCTGAGATGCGCTTGACTTTGGTCGGTCCGTGAACCGGACCGGCGCCGCCTGCGCATCCCTTCCTGTCTCTTTACTTGTCAAACAGCAGGAGGACGTTTCCGTCTTCCGTCCCGCTCCGAGGCGGGGCCCGCCGCAGCGGGAGGCCGGTTTCTACTCGGCCCGGCCGGCCGTGTCAATCTCTTTTTTTCGCCGCCGCCGGAAAGTCCGGAGCGGCAAGGGCGCCGTTTCTACTTCAGCGCCGGACCCCGTGTCAACCGCTTTTTTACGCCGCCGGTGCGACCCGGTGGCAGCGGCCTTTCTCGAGGCCCCCGTCGCTTCGGAACCAACCGGTCCGTCGCGGCGAGGGGCGCTTTCTAGGCCTCCCAGCCGCCCCCGTCAACCGCTTTTTGCAAAAAAGTGACACCGCCCTCCCCCGCCGTTTCGGCCGGCTTGATCGCGGCAGGAAGCGACGCCACCTCCCCTGGGTACTTCGTCCTCATCAGGGAGTGTTCCGCCGATGCGCGTTGCCGACTCGATCCGCCAGAAATTGACCGCCGGCCTCGCCCCGACCCGGCTGGTGATCGACGACCAGTCCGCCCGCCATGCCGGGCACCAGCCCGACGCCGCCGAGGAAAGCCATTTCGCGGTCGAGGTGGTCTCCGCCGTCTTCAGCGGCAAGAACCGGATCGAGCGTCACCGCCTGATCCATGGCCTGCTGGCCGAGGAACTGGCCGGGGGCGTTCACGCCCTGGCCGTCACGGCCCGCAGCCCCGAGGAGGACGCGGCGTAAGCGCGGGCTCTGCCCGCACCCGCCAAGGGCCGGGGGCCCTTGGAACCCTTGAATCGAAGCAGGTCCAGGAGCCGCTGGCTGCCTTACGGGTGCGGGCGGAGCCCGCGTCCCTTACTTCACCTTGACGTCCATCAGTTCGATATTGCGCCGGGCGGTATCGGCGGTCGGGCTGTCGGGAGCGCGTTCGATCGCCTTGATCCAGTCGGCGCGGGCGCCGGCCTGATCGCCGGCGGTCCGGCGCAGCATGCCGCGTTCGAGCAGCGCATCGGGGAAGGTCGGGTCGAGTTCGAGGGCACGGGCGATGTCGCGGCCGGCCTCGTCGGCACGGTCGAGCTGGCGCAGGGCGCTGCCGCGCAAGGTCAGCGCCTCGACCCGGTTGGGTTGGGCCTGGAGCAGGCCGGTCAATTGCTCGACCGCCTCGGCGAGATGGCCGCTGCCGGCCAGCAGCACCGCTCTGTCGAGCAGCAGGTCGGGCTGGCCCGGCACCAGCTTGAGCCCGGTGTCGAGATTGGCCAGCGCCCGGTCCTGCCGCCCGGCGAGTTCCCACGCCTGGGCCGCCTGTTCCAGCATCTGCGCCCGCATCGACGCCTCGCGCCGGCTTTGCTCGGCCAGGGTTTCGAGGCGGTGGGCCGCCTCCTCGTATTTGCCGAGTCCGATCAGGGCCAGGGCGGCACAGTGACGGGCGGGCTCGCCGCCGCCGAGCGACTGCCAGGCGATCGCCTCCTCCCAGCCCTCCTCGGGCTTGGAACGGGCCAGGGTCAGGCAGGCCTCGTATTCGGCATGCGGTTCGATTACCGCGGCGGCGGCCAGATCGGGCCACAGCAACAGCGGCACAAGCAGGATGGTCGGGCGCTTCATGACCGGCTAGTCTCCGCAAAAGTACGGCGGATGCAAGGCGGGCTGGGCCATGGGCGACAAATTTCTGCTGTTCGGATTGGGCTATACCGGCCGGGTGGTGGCCCGGGCCCTGCAAGCGCGCGGCTGGCGGGTCGTCGGCACCACCCGCTCCGGCCGGGCCGACGGCCTGCCGGGAATCGAGGTCTGGCCGTGCGACCGCTCCCGGCCGCTGCCGGCCGAGGCGCTGGCGGGGGTGACGGCGGTGCTGTCCACCGCCCCGCCCGACGCCGCCGGCGATCCGGTCCTCGACGCGATGGGGCCGGCGCTGGCCGCCCTCCGGCCGCGCTGGGTCGGCTATCTCTCCACCACCGGAATCTATGGCGACCATCAGGGTGGCTGGGTCGATGAAACCACCCCGCCCGCCCCCACCCAGGAGCGTTCGCGCCAGCGTCTCGCCGCCGAGCAGGCGTGGCAGGCCAGCGGACTCGGGCCGCACATCTTCCGGCTGGCCGGGATCTACGGCCCCGGCCGCTCGGCGCTGGAGCAGGTGCGGGCCGGCACCGCGCGGCGGGTGGTCAAGCCGGGACAGGTGTTCAGCCGGATCCATGTCGAGGACATCGCCCGGGCGGTGCTGGCCTCGCTCGACCGGCCGGCGCCGGGCGAGATCTACAATCTGTGCGACGACGACCCGGCCCCGCCGCAGGATCTGATCGCCCACGCCGCCGCCCTGCTCGGGGTCGCCCCGCCGCCGGAAATCCCGTGGGAGCAGGCCGCCACCACCCTGTCGCCGATGGCGCTCGGCTTCTATGCCGACAACAAGCGGGTGGCCAACCGCAAGATGCACGAGGCGCTGGGGCTGACCCTGGCCTATCCCGGCTATCGCGAGGGGCTGGCGGCAATCGCCGCCGCCTCAGAACCGTAGCGGGTGGGCGGGACCGAACGAGGCCAGCAGCAGCGACGCCCCGAGCAGGAACAGCCCGCCACCCCCGACCAGCGCCACCGCCGGCCCGAGCCGGCCGCTGCCGTCGCCGCCCCCCCAGCGGGCGACCCAGCCGCGCGCCTGCACACTGGCCACCGCCAGCACCGCCACCGCCAGCGCGGTGCCGCAGGACATCGCCGCCACCGCGGCGATTCCGGCCCAGCCCAACCCGAGCAGGTTGGCCAGCGCCAGCACCAGCACCGCCCCGCTGCACGGCCGCAACCCGATCGACAGCAGCACCCCGGCCACGCCGCGCCAGCTTTCCGCGCGGGCGATCTGGTCCGGGCCGGGCGCGGGCACGCAGCCGCAGCCGGGGCCGTGATCGTGATGGTCGTGGTGGTGGTGATCGTGGTGATGGTGATCAGGGTCGGGACAGGCGCGCCGCCCGGCCCACAGCGCCCGCCCGGCACGGCCCGCGAACAGCAGGCCGAGCCCGGCCAGCAGGGCGAAGCTGGCGCGCTCGCTCCACGACACCGCCACCGCGCTGCCGCCGGGCAGACCATCGGCCAGCAGGCCGAGGCCGGACACCAGCAGGATCGCGGTCAGCCCCTGCAACACGGCGCCCCCCGCCGCCAGGGCCAAGCCGCGCCGCAGATGGCAGGCCTGGGTCAGCAGATAGGTGGCGATCACCGCCTTGCCGTGGCCGGGACCGGCGGCATGGAACAGACCGTAGAGGAAGCTGACCCCGATCAGCCCCCAGCCGGCGGCGAGCGAGCCGCTGCCGGCGAGGGCGTGCAACTGGGCGGCCAGGGCGCGGTGGAACTGGCGCTGTTCGGTCAGGATCCAGGCGACCAGACGGTCACCGCCGTCGCCGGCCGCGACCAGTGCCGCGACACCGGCGACCAGCAGGATCAGGCCGAGCGGCGGGACGGCGCGGCTCAGGGCCGGGGGGAGGCTTCGCATGTGATTTCGACCTTCTCGGCAAACTGGGCCCCGAGTCCGTCGCCGCCGCTCTGGGTACGGTCGAGCGCGGCGGCGGCGGCCACCGCCTTGGGATCGGGATGGGGTTGGAGCAGACGGAAGCGGCAGCCCGGCGGCGCGCCCTCCAGCCGGATCGCGTCCTTGGCCTCGGCGTGCAGCATCTCGATGAAATAGGTCGGATCGAACACCGCGTAGGTCAGCGGCGCCGCCTGGGTCGGGATGACCGGCTCGGCCAGCGGGGCGAGGAAATCCATCCGCAGCCGCCCCGCTTCCATCCGCGCGCTGGCCGGCGGCGGCGGCGCCAGGGCGATCTCGCGCCCGCCGGCATGGACCCGGGTGAAATAGCCATAGCCGGCGAGGTTGCGCATGATCCCCTTGATCAGCCGGTCGATCCGGGCCGGATCACCCTTGCCGACGGTGTCGGCGCTGTAGAACTCGTCGAACAGCCAGGATTCCGCGAGCCCGGTCACCCGGCCGTCGGCGTCGAACCGCACCGCGACCGAAATGTCGATCCAGGCATGGGGGTGCGCCGCCGCGTGCCCCGGGGCCAGCGCCAGCAGCGCCAGCCCCAGCGCGACGACGGCGCGACCGGTCGGGCTCAATTCTTGGCCATCGCCGCCACCAGCACGGCGACATTGTGGCGGAACATCGCTTCGTAGCTGGGGGCCGGGCCATCGGCCGCCGACAGCGCGTCGGCATAGAGGGTGCCGCCGACCACCGCGCCGGCATCGTGGGCCAGGGCGCGGATCAGGCGCGGATCGGACATGTTTTCGAGGAACACCGCCCGCACCTTGGCCTGCTTGATCTGGCGCACCAGCCGGGCGACATCGCGGCTGGTCGGCTCGGCCTCGGTGCTGAGCCCCTGGGCGGCGAGCAGGGTGACGCCGTAGGCCTGGCCGAAATAGCCGAAGGCGTCATGGGTGGTGATGATCCGCCGCTGCGCCACGGGCAGGGTGGCGATCTGCGCCCGCACCCAGCCGTCGAGCTGGTCCAGCCGGTGGTCATAAGCGGCGGCGCGGGCGGTGATCGCCGCGCCCTGCTCCGGCGCGGCGGCGGCCAGCGCCTGGGCGATGTTGGCGGCATAGCGCCGGCCGTTGGCGAGATCCTGCCAGGCATGCGGATCGGCCGCCCGATCCTCCATCCGGGGGGTAACCCCGGCCGAGGCCAGCACCAGCTTGCCGCGCGCCCCGGCGGCGGCGACCAGCCGGTCGAGCCAGGGTTCCAGCCCCAGCCCGTTGGCCACCACCAGATCGGCCTCGCTCAACGCCTTGACGTTGGCCGGGCTGGGCTCGAACAGATGGGCGTCGCCGTCCGGCCCGACCAGGGCGACCACCTCGGCCGCCGGCCCGGCGATGTCCTGGGTGATCCCGGCCAGGATCGAGAAGGTCGCCACCACCTTCAGCGGCCGCGCCTGCGCCGCAGCACTTCCGCCGACCAGCGCCAGCAGCAGCACCGCCAGCACCATCCCCCGTCGCAGCATCTCGGTTCTCCCTTATGCAACCCGTTCCGCAACGTTATAACATTACATCAGGCCACCTGCGCAAGGGGCGCTGAGGTGGGCTCCGCCCACACCCGCCAAGGGCCAAGGGCCCTTGGAACCCTTTGATGGTCGGGTCCCGATCCGCTTTTCAGCTTGGGCGCAAACGTTCGTCGCGCGAAGGACCGGGAAAGGGATCCAAGGGCCTCATCGCCCTTGGCGGGTGCGGGCAGAGCCCGCGTCTTCCCGCCGCCATGGCACCAGCAGCGCCTCGCCCTCGATTTCGGCGCGATGGGCGCGGATGGCATAGGCCTCGGCCAGCAACGCGTCCGACAGCGCCACCGCCGGCGGCCCGTCCGCCCGCAGCCGCCCGCCGGCCAGCAGGGCGACGCGCGAGCAGAACCGCGCCGCCAGGGTCAGGTCGTGCAGCACCAGCCCGACCGCCCGCCCCGCCGCCGCCTGGGCCGCCAGCAGGTCGAGCACCGCGAGCTGGTGATGCGGATCGAGCGCCGCCAGCGGCTCGTCGAGCAGCAGCAGATCCGCCTCGACCGCCAGCGCCCGGGCCAGCAGCGCCAGCGCCCGCTCGCCGCCCGACAGCGCGGTCAGCGCCCGCTTGGCCAGCGATTCGATCCCCACCGCCGCCAGCGCGGCGGCCACCGCCGCCCGCCCCGCCGGCCGGTCGGCGTCGCCATGCGGCAGCCGCCCCAGCGCCACCGCCGCCGCCACCGGGATCGGCCAGGGCGCCTCGGCGCTCTGCGGCAGATAGGCGATCCGCCGCGCCCGCTCGGCCGCCGGCCAGTCCGCCAGCGTCCGCCCGTCGAGCCGCACCGCGCCCGCCCCCGGCCGGTCGAGCCCGACCGCGCAGCGCAGCAGGGCGCTCTTGCCGGCGCCGTTGGGGCCGACGATGCCGAGCAGCTCGCCCGGGGCCAGGGTCAGCGTGACTCCGTCCAGCGCCGGCCGTCCGCCCCGGGTCAGCGCCAGTCCGCGCCACTCCAGCCGGCTCATGGCTGTTCCCCCCGCATCCGCACCACCTGGGCCAGGAAGAACGGCGCCCCGACCAGCGCGGTGGCGACGCCGAGCTTCAGTTCCGGGCCGCTGGCCAGCGCCCGCACCCCGAGATCGGCCGCCAGCAGCAGCGCCGCCCCGCCCAGGGTGCTGACCCCGAGCAGGCGGCCGGGATCATGGCCGACCCAGCGCCGCAGCAGATGCGGCACCACCAGCCCGACGAAGCCGATGCTGCCGCTGACCGCCACCGCCGCGCCGACGCAACAGGCGGTGCCGACGATCGCCAGCAGGCGCAGCCGGACCGGATCGATCCCCAGCGAGTGGGCCACCGCCTCGCCCAGCGCCAGCGCGCTGAGGCCGCGCCGGGTGGCGAACAGCAGGACCCAGCCGAGCAGGATCAGCGGCGCGGCGAGGCGCAGATGAACCCAGGAGCGGTCGGCGACCGAGCCGAGCAGCCAGAACATCATCTCGTAGGCGGCCAGCGGCGAGGGGGCGAGGTTGAGCGCCAGCGCGGTCAGGGCGACGGCGAAGCTCGACAGCGCCACCCCGGCCAGCAGCAGGGTCAGGCTGCCGGCGCGCCGCCCGGCCAGCGCCACCAGCAGCAGCGCGGCGAGCAGGCCGCCGGCCACCCCCCCGGCCGCCACCGACCACAGCCCGAAATAGAACGCCAGCACCGCCCCCAGCGACGCCACCGCCGACACCCCGAGCACCCCGGGATCGGCCAGCGGGTTGCGCAGCAGCCCTTGCAGCACCGCCCCGGCCAGCCCGAGCGAGCCGCCGGTCAGCAGCGCCAGCAGGGTGCGCGGCAGGCGGATCTCGACCAGCACGGTGCGGGCCAGCGTGGCCCGGGTCGGGTCGGCCGACCACAGATCGGTCGGCCCCAGCGCGGTGGCCCCGACCGACAGCGACACCACCGTCAGCAGCAGCACCAGCAGGGCCAGCACCGGTTCGGGCGCGGGCCGGCTCATCGTGCCGCCTCCGCCACCAGCGCCGCCGCCGCCGCCAGCGCCGGATCGGGACAGGCCCACAGCCGCATCGGCACCGTCACCCGGCGCAGCCCCCGCCCGGCCAGCACCGGATGGCGCAGCAATTCGCCGGACAGCGAGGGCGCCTCCTCCCCCATCGATTCGATCACGATCAGTTCCGGCCGTCCCGCCACCAACGTTTCCAGCGGCAGCGGAGCAATCCCGCTCCGCCCGGTCGCGGCGGCGAGGTTGACCAGACCGACCCGGCCGAACAGTTCGTCGGCCAGGGTGCCCCGCCCCGCGCTCCAGCCCCCGGCCTGATACACCGCCGCCACCACCGGCCGCTCCAGCCGTGGCAGCGCCGCCAGCCCGGCCTCCAGCCGGGCCACCATCGCCTCGCCCCGCGCCGTCTCGCCCAACGCCGCCGCCAGCCTGCGGATCTCGGCCCGCACCCCGTCGAGGCTCTGCGGCGCGCCGACCCGGTAGACCGGCACCCCCAGCCGCTCCAGCAACATCCCGGTCGCCGGATCGTTGAAGGTGCCGAGCACCACCAGATCGGGATGAAAGGCGAGAATCTGTTCGACCCGGCCCTCGGTGACCGGCAGGCCCTGGGCCGCCGCCGCAACGGTCGAAACCGCCGGGTCGGCCGCGAACGGGCCGACCGCCCTCACCCGGTCGCGCTCGGCCAGCTCCAGCACCAGCCGGTCGGCGCACAGATTGGCCGAGACGATGCGGCGGGGGGGCTCCGCCAGTGCCGGCAGGGCCAGCAGCAGGGTCAGGGTGAGCAGCACTCCCAAACGCATCGTTCGTATCCTCGACCGCCTTGCAGGGCGCCGCCCTGCCCCCGCCGGGGCCGCAAGGCCCCGGACCCCTGCTGTTAAAACGACAGGCCGAGCCGGCCGACCACCGTCCGCCCCGGCAGGGGGTAGGCGTTGGCCGCGCCATAGGTCGTGCTGCTGGCGATCGCGTAGTCGTAATAGCTCTGGTCGAACAAATTCTGCACCGCGAACGACCAGGTGACCGGCGCCAGCTCGCCGCCGACCCGCAGATCGACCACGGTATGCGAACCGATCAGCGGCTGGAAATTGCTCTGGTCGTTGTCGGCGCGGCGATCGCCGACATAGCGGGCGTCGAGATCGACCACCACGTACTTCTCCCACGCGTCCCACGACAGCCCGGCGGAACTGGTCCAGCGCGACACCAGCGGCACGTCCTTGTCCTTGTACACGCCGGCGGTGAATTTGGCTTCGGTATAAGCGAGGCCGCCCTTCAGCCGCAGTTCGGGGGTCAGGCGGTAGGTCGCGGTCGCCTCGCCGCCATAGCGCCGGGTCGGGTCGAGGTTGCGGTTGACCCCGCTGATCGGGTCGTAATGCAGTTCGTCGCGCAGCTCCATCACGTAGCCGCTGCCCTGCCAGCCGAACCGGCCGTGCTGGCCGCGCAGGCCGAGTTCGAGGTCGCGCGAGGTCTGGGCCTTGAGGGCGAAATTGGTGCCCGAGCCCCAGGCGGTCGAACCGACCCGTTCATCGACATTGGGCAGGCGCAGGCTGCGGCCGAGCCGGCCGAACAAAGCCAGTTGCTCGGTCAGGCGATGGTCGAGGCCGAGATGCAGGGCGTATTGGGTGTCGCTGTCCGACAGCGGGTTGCCGCCCGGGGTGATCGCCCAACTGGCCGAGGCGTTGTCGGGGTTGTAGCGATCGACCGCCGACAGCATCACATGCTCGACCCGGGCGCCGAACGACAGGTCGGTGTCGGGACGGACCGACAGGGTGTCCTGGAGGTATTCGGCCACGTTGTGCTGGCGCAGGTGGTAGGTGTGGAACGGACGGTTGCCCTGATGCCACATCCGCCGCGAATCATAGAGGGAATAGCTGTAATCGAGGCCGGCGGTCAGCCGGTTGGGCAGGCCGGCCAGGCTGCCCTCGCCATTGAGCCGGGGGGTGAAGGACAGGGTGGTCAGCTGGCGCTCGTTGTAGGTGTCGTAGACGCTGCCCCAGCTGCTGAAGAAGGCGTCCTCCTGCTCCTTGTGCCGCACCCCGCCATCGACCACCAGTTCGAGGCCGGAAGCGACGTCGAAACTGCCGCCCAGCGCGGCGTTGACCCCGCGCTTCTCGGCATGGTCGTAGGGCGAGGTGGTGCCGCGCCGCAGGCCACGGGCATAATTGGTCTGATTGACCCCACCCGGCAGGCCGAGATGCTGGTCGTCGGCGCCGAGATTGAGATACAGCTCGCCGCCGTCGAGGCTTTGCCGCACCTCGCCCGAGATGCTGCGCTGTTTGAGGGCGTTGTTGTCGCGATAGCCGTCCGAGGTGATCTGGCTGCCGGCGACCGACAGCGCGGTGTCGCCGATCCGCTTGTTGACCCCGGCATTGGTCTCGCGATAGCCGAGCGAGCCGATCGCCCCCTCGATCCGCGCCGAATCCGGGGTATTGGCGCCGTTCTTGGTGACGATGTTGATCACGCCGCCGACCGCGCCGTCGCCATACAGCACCGCCCCGGCATTGCCCCGGGTGATCTCGATCCGTTCGATGTTGGAACGCTGGATCGCCGACAGATCGACCGAGGACAGATCGACGTCGTTGAGACGGCGGCCATTGACCAGGATCAGGGTGTTGCCGGTCGCGGTGGCACCGAAGCCGCGCATGTCGACCGAGGCGCCGCTGCCGTTGACCCCGCCGAACATCGTCTGCACCTGGATCCCCGGCACCCGGCCGAGGATGTCGGCCAGACTCTGCCCGGGCGAGCGTTCGATCTCGTCGGCGGTGATCACCGTGGTCGAGGCTCCGGTGATGCCCTCGCCCAGCCGGCTGGCGGTCACCAGCGTCTCGGGCAGCGGGTCGGCGGCCGTGGTCCCGGCGGCCTGGGCGGCCGGTCCGGCGCCGATCGCGGCCAGGGTCAACAAAAAGGTCAGGCCGGGTCCCCCCCGGCGCGCGGAATGTCCGCAAGCTCCCATCGGTCACGCTCCTGCGTTCGCGCCCCGGCAAGGCCGGACGGCGCGTGGAAACGAAAACCGATCGGAAGGCCATGACGAATCGGCCCCGACCCGATCCCGGCCGGCGCCGACAGGCACCAGGGGAACCGGCACAACATCGCTCGGGTCATGACGGGGGGAATCCCGGCACGGCCTTCGTCTCGGCGTCGACGTCACCGCTGCGAAAGGCCGCTCCGTATGGGTCCACCGCCCACCGGTTGGGTGACCGTGCTGGCAGGTCTCCTGACTCGCGGGTCATCGCCCGAAGCGCCCGGCCTTCCCAGTTTCCCAGTGGCCATGATGGACGCGGACTCGCCGCTCACAGTTGCGGGGACAGTCACGGATTGCGACCCGCGCGGGGCCGGCACCGTGTTCCCTCTTGCCTCCCCGGTGCGAACCGGGGAACCAGCATGTGCGCCGAAGATGAAACAGCCGTCCCCGCCGGTCAAGCCGGTTTTCCGCCGCCCGCCCGCCCGACACCGGGGCTTGCCCTCTCCCCCCGACCCGTGCGAAACGCCCCGGCGATGGAACCGCTGTTCACCCTCGAAACCCGCCCCGGCTGGCTGATCGCCCGCTTCCCCGCCCCGTGGCGGCTGGCCGGCTGGAGCCTCAACCGCCCCGGCCTGACCTCCACCGCCTGCGTGGCGTGGCTGGAAGTGGTCGATGCCGACCTGCCGCTCGGGGTCGATCCGCTCGACCTGCTCGACCGCCGGCTGGCGGAAGCGGGGCTGGACGGCGCCGCCGGGATGATGACGGCGCGGGCGCTCGACCGCCACCACCGCGCCGCCGCCGGCACCGGCCCCGACCGCGCCGAGGTACTGGTGACTCTCGGCCTGACCAACGGCGCGGTGCTCGATTCCGCCGGCCACCCCCGCCCGGTGATGCCGCCGCCGCCCGCCCCGGTCGGCACCATCAACCTGCTGGCGGCGCTGACCCGGCCGCTCAGCGACGGCGCCCTGCTGGAGGCGCTGGCCCTGGCCGCCCAGGCCCGCACCGCCGCCCTGCTGGCCGAGGACGGCCGCATCGTCGGCACCGGCACCGACTGCATCCTGCTCGCCTGCCCGCCGGCAGCGGCGCCCTGCCCGTTCGCCGGCCTGCACACCGCCACCGGTCAGGCGCTGACCAGCGCGGTCTATCAGGCCACCCGCGCCGCCCGCCGGGTGTGGGAGGCGGAAAATCCCGCCACCCTGGCGGCGTCGCGCCGGCTATGATCCCCCCTTCCCCGCCCCGAGAAAGGCTTTCCCGATGGCCCACCCGCCCCGCAAGACCCTGCTGCTGATCGGCATCGGCCCGGGCGATCCCGACGCGCTGACCCTGGCCGCCGTCAAGGCGATCCAGCAGGCCGACCTGTTCTTCTTCCTCGACAAGGACGGGCCGGGCACCGAGTCGCTGATCCGCTTCCGCCAGGACATCCTCGACCGCCACCGCGACGGCCGCCCCTACCGCGTCGCCCGCGCCCCCAGCCCGCCGCGCGACCGCACCCCGGCCGATTATCACGAGACGGTGGTGGAATGGCGCGACCGCCGCACCGCCCTGATCGCCGGGATGATCGAGCGCGAGCTGGCCCCGGGCGAGTGCGGCGCCTTCCTGATCTGGGGCGACCCCTGCCTGTATGACGGCACCCTGCAAAGCCTGCGCGAGCTGATCGACCGCGACGGCGCCGCGTTCGACCTGCGGGTGATCCCCGGCATCACCTCGGTGCAGATGCTGGCCGCCCGCCACGCCGTGCCGCTCAACCGCATCGGCGAAAGCGTCACCATCACCACCGGCCGTCAGCTCGAAACCGGCGACCCCGCCGCGATCCACAACGCGGTGGTGATGCTGGATTCGCGCTCGGCCTTCCGCCGCCTCGATGGGACCGGGACGGTCGATATCTATTGGGGGGCGGATGTCGGCAGCCCGGACGAAACCCTGATCGCCGGGCCGCTCGACCGCGTCGCCGGGCAGATCGAGCAGGCCCTGACCGAGCAGCGCCGGCGCAAGGGCTGGGTGATGGATTGCTACCTGCTGCGCCGGCGCGAGGAGGAATAGGGGCCGGGGCGGCAAGGATGCCGAGAGGCGCTGCCTCTCGGCGCTCTCCGCGAAGGGCCACCGGCCCTTCGAACCCGGAAGATCAGCAGTCGGGGCAAGGCGTCAGCGGCAGGCCGCGCCGCAGCCAGCCCGGTCCGGCCTCGCCGCCCAGCACGCCCTCGTTGACATCGGCGACGGAGCGGAAGCCGTGGGCCAGCAGCAGCGCCCGCGCCTGGGCCGAGCGGCGGCCGCTGCGGCAGATCACCGCCACCGGCGCCGACCGGTCGCCGCCGACCAGGGCGGCAAAGGCGGCGACGAAGGCGGCATCGTCGGCGCGGTTGCGGTAGTCAAGCCGGCGCGCCCCGGCCGGCACCCCGGTTTCCCGCCATTCGTCCGGGGTGCGGACGTCCACCAGAATCAACTTGCCGGCGGCAATGGCGGCGCGGGCCTCGGGCGGGGACAGGGTGGCCTGCTGGGCCAGGGCCGCCGGACCGAGTGCGACCAGGGCCAAAGCGGACAGGGCCGCCGCCAGGGTCTGGCGGCGGGAGAAGATGGGTCGGGTCATCGCGGTCAGACCGTCTTCGGCTCGATCGCGCCGGTGGCGGGGTTGATCCCCAGCAGCGGCAGGCCGGCCGCCTTCCACGCCGCGATCCCGCCGGCGATGTGATGGGCCACCGGGAAGCCGGCCTCGACCATCCGCCGCGCCGCCATCCCCGACCGCTTCGCCGTGCCGCACTGCAACAGGATGGTCTTGGCGCCGCCGACCGGCAGCGCCTTGGGATCGAAGGTCGCCAGTGGGAACAGCAACGCGCCGGGAATCCGCTCGAAGCCGTATTCATAGGGCTCGCGCACGTCGATCAGCACCGCCTGTTCCAGATCCAGCAACCGCTTGGCCTCGGTCGGGGAAACCTCGACCACCCTCTCGTCGCTCATGATGTCCTCGCCTTATATCCATGTCCGTTAATATTAAGGCGATCTAATTTCCGCGCCAAGCGGGGAATCCCGGCCGCACCAGCGGGCGAACCGGCTGGAGGCGCAACGCGTCCGGCGGTAGAAAGGAAACGGGGGGTGGTGCGGGACCGCCGCCGCGACGGGGGGAACTCAAGGATGGACTCGATCCGCGCCAAGCTCGCGATGGACCTGACGGTGTGGGCCGACGGCCTGGGACGGGAGCGCACCCCCCGGTTGGCGATCCGGCTGGCCTTGATCGAGCCGGGCTTCCAACTGGCGCTGTCGATCCGGCTCCAGGAACTGGTCGGACGAATCCCGCGCATCGGCACGCTGTGCCAGCGGATCGTCTGGTATGTCACCTGCATGATGACCGGCTCGGACGTCGATCCCGACGCCCGCATCGGCGGCGGGATCTTCTTTCCCCATCCCTACGGGGTGGTGATCGGCCAGGAAGCCCGCCTCGGCCGCCGGGTGACGATCCTGCAAGGGGTGACGGTGGGACGCAAACGGCCCGACACCGGCATGCCAACCATCGGCGACGGGGTGACGCTCGGCGCGGGCGCGGCGATCCTCGGCCCGATCACGCTGGGCGACGCGGTGATGGTCGGCGCCAACGCGGTGGTGCTGACCGACGTTCCCGCCGGCCATCGCGCGGTCGGCGTCCCGGCCCGGATTCTGCCGCCCGAGCAACCCTGATCGATGCCGCTCGCCCCCGACGCCGATTTGCGGGCTCTGCCCGCACCCGCTGGGGCCTTGAGGCCCCAGACCCCGGAACATTTTGCGTCTCAACAAAAAAGGAGGTCCGGAGCATCGCTCCGGGCGGGGCCGGGGCGGCAGCCCCGTGAAGAGATTCCCGGTTTTTGGCGTAGACCAAGTATAAAAAGCGCTCGAGACTGGTCCAAGAACGAAAGTACCATCCGGAACCGTCAGTAATGGATGGCGGAAGGCCCCGCGCGCAGATCGGCGGAAACGGCACACGCTGAGCCTGAAAGCCTAAGAAAGACGGGGAGATGGATCGTGCCGACCGAAACGGCAGCAGGATCGGCATATGCACGGGTGCATAAATCAAAAAAAAGTGTCATATCTGCGACATCGTCTATTTCGCAGATCGGCAATTTGATGGAAGAAAACGAACCGGTGTCGCGGATCGAGCCTTGCCGCCTCGAACAGATCCCCGAGGCTCTGGGGGACGTAATCGCGGACCTGAAGGCAGAAGCGACACAACTGGGCAATCGTCTGGCACCATCGACCGCGCGAGCCCTGGCCTCGCTCGTGAGAGCCATGAACACCTATTACAGCAACCGGATCGAGGGCCACAAGACAAGCCTGCGGGAGATCGAGCGGGCGATGGAAAACGATTTCGACGAAGACCGCCGCGATCTTCAGATGGAGGCCAGGGCCCACATGCGGGTACAAGCTGAAATCGAATCCAAGTTCGCGCGGAGCGACTTGGAACCACCAACCAGCGTTGCATTCATACGCTGGCTGCATGGCGAGTTCTACCGCGACCTCCCCGAAGACCTCAGGATCATTCGAGCCAAGGATGGCCGGAATTTGCTGATGGCTCCAGGCACCTTCCGCTGTCCGGAACAGGATTTACCGGGGCAGAAAACGGGCGTCGGTCGCCATGATCCGCCGTCAAGCCATCGGGTCGAGGCGTTCATGTCGTATTTTGAGGAGCGGTACAGGCTGGACACCATGGGGTCCAGCCAGCGGATCATTGCCATGGCCGCCGCGCACCACCGCCTCAATTTCATCCACCCCTTTTACGACGGCAACGGACGGGTGAGCCGCTTAATGAGCCACGCAATCGGGCTCGCTGCCGGGATCGGCGCGCACGGCCTATGGTCGGTCTCTCGGGGCCTTGCACGCGGGCTGGCTTCGCCTGACGAGTATCGGGCAAAGATGGAACAGGCAGACCTAACGAGACGCAACGCCCTGGACGGGCGCGGCAACCTGTCGCAGGAAACGCTGATCGATTTCGTCCACTGGTTCCTGTCCGTGTGTCTGGACCAGGTGCGTTTCATGGGGGACCTATTCGATCTGGATCACCTGCGCGACCGACTGCGCCTGTTCACAGTGAGCCAAGGACTCCGGCCTGAGTCGGTCGGCATCCTGGATGAGGTTGTGATCCGTGGCGAGATGCCCCGCGGCGATGCCAGCCGGGCAAGCGGACTGCCGGAGCGGACTGCGCGTGATGTCCTGGCAGCCTTGGTTGCCAACGGCGTACTCGCCTCCGAGACCCCCAAGGGACCGGTATCGCTGCGCTTTCCCGCGCATGTCGCTGAAATTGTGTTCCCCAGGCTTTATGCCGAGGCAGCATAGGGCCAGATGTCTGCCCCACGCGGGGGAATTCCTCACAAGCCGCCGAGCCCCCTGCAACGGACTTATCCCGCCCGGCCAATGAGCTGACCCGTTGGGTGCGGCTGTGGATGGCTATGCCGCACCGATGGTCGGCGGTCCGTTCGTAAAACCGCTCCCGTGCCCCCCCCTCCTCCGCGTCCTCAAGATCGCGCTTGCCGGTGACGACGACCACATCGCTCTTCGCGCTCTTGATCGTTGGTGCGTGCCGTCCACCCTTGCTGGTGCGCTGGTAGAACGTCACGGCACCATCGAGGATTTTGATCGGGTCGGACATCGCGCAAGCTCACATCAGCGTCCATACGGTCTGCTGGCCGCATGGGACGAGCTTCTAATATACTGCCAACGCAGGAAATGAACAACGCGGCCCTGGCGCGCGTTTGGCAAAGGCGGGGGCGAGATGAACTGGATCAATGATGTTAATTGGTCAACTGTTGGCTCTCTGATGCAAGGTGTTGGCACGATCGCCGGAGCCGCAGCCGTCATCATCGCCGCCAACCTCGGTTCCAACACCTTCAACAGTTGGCGGCAGCAGAAGCTATCCGAGAGACGAATTGAACAGGCCGAACGAATTCTAACGGCGACTTACAAGGCGCGACGCGAATTATCATACGTTCGAAGCCCCCTTATGTTGGGGCACGAAATATTAGCTGCACGAGATAAGCTTAAAGAAACCGGCAGCTGGCCTACCTATGAAAGCGAGCAGGGGCGTTTTGAAACGACTCAAGCCTACTATAATCGCCTGAATTCTGCGATCGATTCCAGACAAGGGCTTGATGAATGTCGGGCTATTGCGCGGGCGCTTTTTGGTGAAGAATTGGAGGCTGCAATAGATACGTTAAATAGGCAGTTCCACATCGTTCGCGTATCCGTTGACTTAAAGGCTCGAGACCGCGGCGACTCTGATTCAAAATTTAGAAACAAGATAGATTCTGACCTGTGGGAGGGGTATCCCTGTCGAGAAAAAAATGAAATGGACAGAATCATCGCGGAACAAGTTGTGACTATTGAGCGTATTTGCATACCAATTCTACGGCTAGAAGGAGAGGGCGAAATTCGGCAGCATTAAGTAAACAGATCTCACCAAAAGGTGAAAATCAAACCATTAAGCTCGTATCAGCGCCCCCACGGTCTGCTGGCCGCGCGGGACGGGCTGCTGATGTACCGCACACGCGCAAAACGAACAACGCGGCCGAGGGCCGCGTTTGTTAGGTCACTGATTTTTCAGGAAAGAGACGGTGGCTGGGGGACTAGGATTCGAACCTAGACTGGCGGAGTCAGAGTCCGCTGTCCTACCATTAGACGATCCCCCAATTGGCCTCGTCGTCGGAGGCCGCCCTTATAACGTGGTCATTCGGGGAGATCAAGCGGGAAATTCACCGCCGGAGCGGATCCTCCCAACGCGGCGTCAGCGCCGGATCGACCGTGCGCGGCAGCCCCTGCGGCAGCGGCAGATAGCTCCGCCGCCCGCCGCTGCGCTCGCGTCCGGCGGCGCCGGCATAGATCTGCTTGGCCGCCTCGATCATCAGCACGCCGCCGAACGCCTCGCACCAGCGCCGGCCCAGCCGCTCCACCGCCGGCGCCGCCTTCAGCAGCATCGGCGAGGCGGTCGGCGGCAGGAACAGCGCCGAGCCGTGGTCGAGCGGGGTGAACATGTTGTCGCGCAGCATCCGGACCAACTGGCCCTGGGTGAAGGGGCGGCCATTGCCGAACGGGGTGCGCTCCAGCCGCGACCAGATGCCGCGCCGGTTGGGCACCACCACCACCAGCCGGCCGCCATCGGCCAGCACCCGCCATGCCTCGCGCATCACCGCCCGCACCTGCTCGGTCGATTCGAGGGTGTGGACCATCAGGATGCGGTCGAACGAGCGGTCGGGCAGCGGCAGGTCGGTTTCGTCGCCCAGCGCGGTCAGGCCGCGCCCCTCGGCCGGCCAGGGCAACACCCCCTGGCTGGCCGGCATCAGCGCGATCACCCGCTCGGCCTCCCCCAGGAACACCCGCAGATAGGGGGTGGCGAAGCCGAGCCCGAGCACCCGCATCCCGCCGACATCGGGCCAGAACAGCCGCAGCCGGGCGCCGATCAGCCGCCGCGTCACCTGCCCCAGGCCGGTGGCATAGAAATCGCGCAGATCGACCACGTCGGTCCACATCGGCGAACAGCCCATTGCCTCATGCATCTGTCGGCGCTCCGTCCCGCTCCTTCCGCCTTGGCGCGGCCATCACGATAGGCGTTTTGCCCGGGCGGTGCTACAACCGGACGAGCGCCCCACCACGCGGAGAGAGCAGCATCATGGCCAGGCTGGTGGTCGAAACCGTCGCGGTGCTGTCGGACAATTACGTCCATCTGCTGCACGAGCCCGACAGCGGCGCCACCGCCGCGGTCGATCCCGCCGTCGCCGCCCCGGTGCTGGAGCGGCTCGACGCGCTGGGCTGGCGGCTCAGCCACGTCCTGCTCACCCACCATCACGGCGACCATACCGGCGGCGTGCCCGATCTGGTCCGCCGCACCGGCTGCGCCGTGGTCGGCGCCGCCCGCGACGCCGACCGCCTGCCGCCCCTCTCCGACGAGGTGGGCGAGGGCGACACCTTCCTGCTCGGCGGCGCCGCCGCGCTGGTGCTGGCGGTGCCCGGCCACACCAGCGGCCATCTCGCCTTCTGGTTCCCCGACAGCCACGCCTTGTTCTGCGGCGACACCCTGTTCTCGCTCGGCTGCGGCCGCCTGTTCGAGGGCAGCGCCGCCGAATTGTGGGACTCGCTGCACAAACTGCGCGAGCTGCCGGCCGAGACCCTGGTCTATTGCGGCCACGAATACACCGCCGCCAATGGCCGTTTCGCCCGGCTGGTCGAGCGCGACAACCCCGCTTTGCTCGCCCGGATCGCCGAGGTCGAGGCACTGCGCGCCCGGGGCTGCCCCACCGTGCCCAGCGCGCTGGCCGACGAACGCGCCGCCAATCCGTTCCTCCGCGTCGATGAACCCAGCGTCGCCCGCGCCGTCGGCATGGCCCCCGGCACCGATCCGGTGCGGGTGCTGGCCGAGCTGCGGCGGCGCAAGGACGTGTTCTGAACCACCCCTGTTGTTTTTTTGCAACAGGCCCCCGAGATAAGAGTCTGGCCGTCCCGGGCACCCTTGCGCCGCCGGGGCGGGATTGTTATGCAAACGGAAGATTTGCGAACGTTTCGCATTCGCGACAATCCGGAAGGGGATTTGCAGCATGATCCACGCCCACCACAGGGTCACCACGCGCGCCGGGCTGCCCGCCGTGCTGTTCACCGGGCTCGCCCTGCTCGGCGGCCTGTCCGCCACCCCGGCCCGGGCGGCCGAGGAGGGAGCGGCGGCGGCCCAGGACGACGCGGCGGCGGTCGAGGCGCCGAAGACGTTCTGGACCCGTGACACCCTGACCGGCGACTGGGGCGGGCTGCGCACCAATCTCGAGGAGCACGGCATCACCGTGGCCGGCACCTACAGCGCCGAGGCGCTGGGCAACCCGTCCGGCGGCGCCAAGCAGCGCGGGGTGGCGTTCGGCATGTTGCAGATCGACGTCGAAGCCGACCTCGAAAAGCTGGCGGGATGGCAGGGGGGCCTGTTCCATGCCAGCGCGATCAACACCCACGGCCGCCAGTTGAGCGCCAATTTCCTCAACAACTGGATCGCCTCGCGCGACATCGAGACCTCGCCGACCACCCGCCTGTTCGCCCTGTGGCTGCAACAGAGCTTCTTCGAGGACGCGGTGTCGCTGCGCGCCGGTCAGGTGCCGATGCAGGAGGAATTCTTCAACTCGACCTATGCCGCCAACCTGATCGGCAGCCCGTTCGGATGGCCGGGATCGTTCGCCGCCAACATGCCGAGCGGCGGCGGCGGCTATCCGCTGGCCAATCTCGGCGCCCGGGTCAAGGTCAAGGCCACCGACAATCTGACCCTGCTCGGCGCGGTGTTCTCGGGCGATCCGGCCTCCGGCATCGATTCCAGCCTCAACGAGGACCCAACCCGTCACAACGCCAACGGCATCGACTTCACCTGGAACCAGCCGCCGGTGTGGTTCGGCGAGGCCCAGTACGGCTACAACCAGGGCAAGGATGCCTCAGGCCTGCCCGGCACCGTCAAGGTCGGCGGTTGGTACTATAATGGCGGCTTCAACGACCAACGCTTTGACGACAACGGCCAGTATCGGGCGGTCTCCGGCGCCGATGGCCGCCGCCTGCATGGCAATTGGGCGGCCTATGCCATCCTCGACCAGATGCTGTGGCGCCGCCCCGGCAGCGAGGACGGCGGGCTCGGCTTCTTCCTGCGCGGCTCGCTGATGCCCGACGACCGCAACCGCATGCCCTATTACTTCGACACCGGCCTCGCCCTGAAGGGCACCTTCGAGGGCCGCGACAGCGACGTCGCCGCGCTTGGCTTCGCCTATGGCGCCGCCAGCCGCCGCCTCGCCAGCTATGATTCCGACCTGACCGCCCTCGGCACCTATACCCCCCGCCAGGATTACGAGGCGATGCTGGAAGTCAGCTACCGCTATTCGGTGACCCCGTGGTGGACCCTGGTGCCGGACGCCCAGTACATCTTCCACCCCGGCGCCACCGCCACCGACGACACCGGCAAGGTGATGGACGACGCGGTGGTGGTCGGCCTGCGCACCGTGTTCACCCTGTAAAAAAGAAAGAAGAGGTCCGGAGGCTCCGCCTCCGGGCGGGGTGCGGGGCGGCGGCCCCGCTTCCTCCGGCGCCTCACTCGCGATAGCGCGTCACCAGCCACACCGCCCACCCCAGCAACACCACGACGAACCCACTCAACACCCCGAGCCCGCCCAGCGCCGTCGCCGTCAGCCCCGGCTCGCGCAGGGCGAGGACGGCATGGGTCAGCGGCAGCAGATGCAGCGGCGCCGCCAGCCAGACCGGCAGGCTGGCGAGCGGAAAGAAGGTGCCGCAGAAGAACCCCATCGGGGTAATCAGGAAATTGGTGTAGGTGGTGTGTTCCTCGGTGCTGCGGGTGTTGAGCCCGATCACCAGCCCGAGCCCGGCGAACAACGCGGTCTCCAGCAGCAGCGCCAGCGGGATCACCAGGGTCGGTTCCGGCCGCCAGCCGGCGGCGAGCCCGGCCGCCCCGACCAGGGTGGCGGCGAACAGCCCCCGGGCCACCCCGGCGCCGATGGTGCCGGCCACCACCGCGAGCGGCGTCACCGGGGCCAGCATGATGATCTGCCAGGTGCGGTGATAGAAGCGGGCGATGTTGATCCCGCTGGCCACCGCGGTGAAGGCGTTGCTCATCGCCGCCATCGCCATCAGGCCGGGCACCAGGAAGGTCAGGTAGTCGCCGCCCTCGATCCGCACCTGCCGGCCGAGGCCGAGCCCGAACACCACCAGATACATCAGCGGCGTCACCAAAGCGGAGACGACGAAGGTCGGCCGCGACAGCTTGGCGCGGTAAAGCTGCATCTCGCGCCGGAAGATCGCCCCGGCCTCGGCCAGCCCCGCCCCGCTCATGCCGCCGCTCCGGCGCCGAGCGCCACCACCACGTCCTCCAGCCGGGGCCCGCCGAAGCGGCCGACCAGTTCGGCCGGACTGCCCAGCCCGGCGAGACGCCCCCGGGTCAGGATGCCGACCCGGTCGCACAGCGCCTCGGCCTCCTCGACATAATGGGTGGTGAGGATCACGGTGCAGCCCTGGTCGCGGATGGCGCGGATCATCGCCCACAGCTCGCGCCGGATCGCCGGGTCGAGCCCGGTGGTCGGCTCGTCGAGCAACAGCACCCGGGGATCGGTCAGCAAGGCGCGGCCGATCACCAGCCGCCGCCGCATCCCGCCCGACAGGGCATTGACCGGGCGGTCGGCGTGGGCGGCCAGCCCGATCCGCTCCAGCATCGCCGCCACCGCCGCCCCCGGCGCCGCCAGCCGGTGCAGCCGGGCCTGGAACAGCAGGTTCTGGCGCGGGCTGAGGTCGCGGTCGAGATTGTTCTCCTGAAACACCACCCCGATCAGCCGCTTGACCCGCGCCGCCTCGGTCACGGTGTCGTGGCCGCCGACGCAAAGCCGCCCGCCATCCGGCCGGGCCAGGGTGGCGAGCAGCCGCACCAGGGTGGTCTTGCCGGCGCCGTTGGGGCCAAGCAGGCCGAACGCCTCGCCCGCGCCGATGGCCAGATCGATCCCGTCGAGCGCCACCAGCGCGCCATAGCGTTTGACCACCGCCTCGACCCGGATCATCGCCGCCCTCCCCCGCCTGACCGACCGGGCCCCAGGGTGGCCATCCCCGCCCGGGCCGGCAAGGTTTAATCATGGCTGTGCCGCGCCGCGACGATCCTGTTGACAGGGTGACGGAAAACGGACTTCCTTGTCACCCGGTGGGAGCGCGACCCGTTTCGGGGCCGCCCCACCCCGGCCGGCCTCCGCGCCCGCGCCGGCGGCCGGGTGGCTCCTCGCCCGGCCTGGCTTTCCGGGGATCAGCGCTCCGTGAGGGTCGGAGGGACCGGATCCGTGACACCGCTCACGGACGGGCCGGTATGGGATCGGGCAGAACCGTCCCCGGGCGGCGGCGCAAGGCGCGCGCCGGGACCGGGGCGAACGAGGTCGAGCGAGTGATGGACCGCAACCGTGTGATCATTTTCGACACCACCCTGCGCGACGGCGAACAATCGCCCGGCGCGTCGATGAACCAGGACGAGAAGCTGCGCATCGCCCTGGCGCTGGAGGAGATGGGAGTCGATGTGATCGAGGCCGGCTTCCCGATCGCCTCGGTCGGTGATTTCGAGGCGGTCGAGGCGATCGCCCGCCGCGTCCGCCGTTCGGTGGTGTGCGGCCTCGCCCGCGCCACCCGCGGCGACATCGAGCGTTGCGCCGAGGCGCTGCGCCCGGCCGAGCGCGGCCGCATCCACACCTTCATCTCCACCAGCCCGCTGCACATGAAGTACAAGTTGCAGATGGAACCGGAGGCGGTGCTGGCCAAGGTGTCCGACTCGGTGGCGTTGGCCCGCTCGCTGGTCGAGGACGTCGAATGGTCGGCCGAGGACGGCTCGCGCACCGAGCCCGATTTCCTCTGCCGCTGCGTCGAGGCGGCGATCAAGGCCGGCGCCCGCACCATCAACATCCCCGACACCGTCGGCTACAGCGTGCCCGAGGAATATGCCGCGCTGATCGCCCTGCTGATCAACCGGGTGCCCAACATCGATCAGGCGATCCTGTCGGTCCACTGTCACAACGACCTCGGCCTCGCCGTCGCCAATTCGCTGGCGGCGGTGGCGGCCGGCGCCCGCCAGATCGAATGCACCATCAACGGCCTGGGCGAGCGCGCCGGCAACGCGGCGATGGAAGAGGTGGTGATGGCGCTGCGCACCCGCGCCGACCGCCTGCCCTACACCACCGGGATCCGCACCGAGCACATCACCCGCGCCTCGCGGCTGGTCTCGACCATCACCGGCTTCGTGGTCCAGCCCAACAAGGCGGTGGTCGGCAAGAACGCCTTCGCCCACGAATCCGGCATCCATCAGGACGGGGTGCTGAAGCATGCCGGCACCTACGAGATCATGACCCCGGACTCGGTCGGGCTGGTCCGCTCGCATCTGGTGATGGGCAAGCATTCCGGCCGCGCCGCCTTCCGCGCCAAGCTGCGCGAGCTGGGCTACGACCTGCCCGACGCGGCGATCGAGGACGCCTTCGGCCGCTTCAAGGATCTGGCCGACCGCAAGAAGGACGTGTTCGACGAGGACATCGTCGCCCTGGTCGACGACGCGGTGGTGCGCGGCAACGACCGGCTGCGCCTGGTTTCGCTCGAAGTGTTGTGCGGCACCCGCCACAACCCGCCCGAGGCCGAGCTGGAACTGGCGATCGATGGCGCGGTGCGCAAGGTCCGCGCCACCGGCGACGGCCCGGTCGACGCCACCTTCAACGCGATCAAGGCGCTGGTGCCGCACGAATCCCGGCTTCAGCTGTTCCAGGTCAGCGCGGTGACCCAGGGCACCGACGCCCAGGCCGAGGTGACGGTGCGGCTGGAGGAAGACGGCAAGACCGTCAATGGCCAGGGGGCCGAAACCGACACCCTGGTCGCGGCGGCGCGGGCGTATCTCAACGCCCTCAACAAACTTCTGGTCAAGCGCCAAAAAACCGCCCCTGACCCGGTCCCGGCATGATATAGCAGCGGCCATCAGGGAAAATCGAGGATCGGCGGTCGCCACGGCAAAATGCCGGACGGCGGCACGGGATGAACGGCATCGGATGGTGAGCGAGGGATTATGTTTCCGAACCTGACGGGGTGGTTTTCGGCCGACATGGCCATCGATCTGGGAACCGCCAACACCCTGGTCTACGTCAAGGGGCGCGGCATCGTGCTCAACGAGCCGTCGGTGGTGGCGATCGCCGATGAAAAGGGCAAGAAGAAGGTGCTGGCCGTCGGCGACGAGGCCAAGATGATGCTGGGCCGCACCCCGGGCTACATCCAGGCGATCCGCCCGCTGCGCGACGGCGTGATCGCCGACTTCGAGGTGGCGGAGGAAATGATCAAGCATTTCATCCGCAAGGTTCACAACCGCCGCTCCTTCGCCAGCCCGCTGGTGATCGTCTGCGTCCCCTCCGGCTCGACCGCGGTCGAACGCCGCGCCATCCAGGAATCGGCCGAAAGCGCCGGCGCCCGCCGGGTGTTCCTGATCGAGGAGCCGATGGCCGCCGCGATCGGCGCCGGCCTGCCGGTGACCGAGCCGACCGGCTCGATGGTGGTCGACATCGGCGGCGGCACCACCGAGGTGGCGGTGCTGTCGCTCGGCGGCATCGTCTATTCCCGCTCGGTCCGGGTCGGCGGCGACAAGATGGACGAGGCGATCATCGCCTACATCCGCCGCAACCATAATCTGCTGGTCGGCGAAGGCTCGGCCGAGCGGATCAAGAAGGAAATCGGCTCGGCCTGCTCGCCCGAGGACGGCGAGGGCCGGACGATGGAGATCAAGGGCCGCGACCTGATGAACGGCGTCCCCAAGGAGCTGATCATCAGCGAGCGCCAGATCGCCGAAAGCCTGGCCGAGCCGGTCGGCGCGATCATCGAGGCGGTCAAGGTCGCGCTCGAGCACACCGCGCCGGAACTGGCCGCCGACATCGTCGACAAGGGCATCGTCCTGACCGGCGGCGGCGCCCTGCTGGCCAATCTCGATTACGTCCTGCGCCACGCCACCGGCCTGCCGGTGTCGATCGCCGACGATCCGCTGTCCTGCGTGGCGCTCGGCACCGGCCGGGCGCTGGAAGAAATGCCGAAGCTCAAGAACGTGCTGACCAGCATGTATTGATCCGGTCACCCTGGCATCCGCCCCGGCGGATGGTGTAAGGTCGGTCGGGCCGGGGGCATGCTGGCGCGGCCGACTTTTCATGTTGGAGGAGCATGGTGAAGCAGTCGAGTGCGGCAGGTCGTCTCGCCACGGTGAGGCTGCTCGCGCAACGCTTCGCCTTTCTGACCCTGATCGCCGGCGCGTTTGCCCTGATGATGCTGGGCAAGGCCGACATCGTGCTGGTCGAACGGGCGCGGACCCTGGTGGTCGATGCCCTCGCCCCGCTGCTCGAGGCGGCAGCGCGGCCGGCGGCGACGGTGGCCCGGATCACCTCCGGGGTGCATGAACTGGCCAACCTGCGCGCCGAGAACGCCCGGCTGCGCGAGGAAAACGCCCGGCTGATGCGCTGGCAGACGGTGGCGCGCAAGCTCGAATCCGAGACCGAGGTGCTGCACCAGCAGCTCAACGTCGTCCCCGATCCCGATCCCGCCTTCGTCACCGCCCGGGTGATCGCCGATCCCGGCACCGCCTTCGGCCATTCGATGCTGCTGTCGGCCGGCAGCCGCGACGGGGTGCGCAAGGGTCAGGTGGTGCTGTCGGGCGAGGCGCTGGTCGGCTACATCGCCGAGGTGGGCCTGCGCTCGTCGCGCCTGCTGCTGATCACCGACATCAACGCCCGCGTTCCGGTGGTGGTCGAATCGACCCGCACCCGCGCCGTGCTGGCCGGCGACAATTCGGCCCGGCCCAAGCTCAATTACATCGTCGGCAACCCGGCGATCGCGGTGGGCGACCGGGTGGCGACCTCGGCCTCGGGCGCCGCCTTCCCGCCCGGCCTGCCGGTCGGCGTGGTGGTGTCGGTCGGTGAGGGCGGGGCGCGGATCGAACCCTTCGTCCGCCGCCACCAGCTCGATTTCGTCAGCATCGTCGATTATGGCCTGGGCGGCATCCTGCCGACCGACCGCCCCCCGCCCGAGCGCCGGCGGCGGGGGAGGGAGGAGTGAAGCCCTCGGTCTGGGTGCGGATGGACACCTGGGTGCGTCACCTGATCCCCGCCAGCGCCACCCTGTTCCTGCTGCTGCTGACGGTGGTGCCGCTGCGCATCCCCGCCTTTTCCGGCATCGCGCCGATGCTGCCGCTGATGGGGGTCTATTACTGGGCGATCTATCGCCCCGATTTGCTGCCGGCCTGGCTGGCCTTCACCATCGGCCTGCTGGCCGACATCATCGCCGGCACGCCGCTCGGGGTCGAGGCGCTGGTGCTGCTGCTGGTGCAGGGCACCGCCGCCCGGCAGCGCCGTTTCTTCCTCGGCAAATCCTTCGCGGTGACGTGGTGGTCGTTCGGCCTGCTCGCCGCCGGCGCCACCGGGCTCGATTGGCTGCTGGTGTCGCTGCTCGACGGGCGGATGCTCGATCCCACCCCGGTGCTGGTGGCCTATTTGCTGACGCTCGGCTGTTTCCCGTTGCTGACCTGGGCATTGGCCCGGACCCAGATGGCCTTCCTGCTCGAGGTCTGAGCCCCGCCGATGTATCACGACAATGACCGTGCCAAGCTGTTCTCGCGCCGGGCCATCATGCTGGGCGCCGGCAAGGCGGCCCTGATCACCGGTCTGGCGGCGCGGATGTATTACCTCCAGGTGATCGAAGCCGACAAATACGCGATGCAGGCCGAGGACAACCGCATCACCACCCGGCTGCTGGCGCCGCCGCGCGGGCTGATCCTCGATCGCAACGGCATCCCGATGGCGATCAACCAGCAGAATTACCGGGTGATGGTGGTGGCGGAACAGACCCCCTCGCTCGATTACACCCTCGACGCGCTGAGCCGGATCATCCCGATCGGCGAGGCCGAGCGCGCCCGCATCCACAAGGAGGCGCGGCGGCGGCGCAGCTTCGTTCCGGTCAGCGTGCGCGAGAACCTGACCTGGGAAGAGGTGGCCCGGATCGAGGTCAACGCCCCCGATTTGCCCGGCATCGTCATCGATGTCGGCCAGAGCCGCTATTATCCGCTCGAGGGGCTGGGCGCCCACATCGTCGGCTATGTCTCGGCGGTGTCGGAGAACGACCTGACCGACGACGATCCGCTCGAGGAGCTGCCCGGCTTCCGCATCGGCAAGGGCGGCGTCGAGAAGATCTACGACATGGCCCTGCGCGGCCGCGCCGGCACCTCGTCGCTCGAGGTCAATTCGGTCGGCCGGGTCCATCGCGAGCTGGAGCGGCACGAGGGCGAGCCGGGCATCGACCTCCACCTCACCCTCGACATCCGCCTCCAGCAATATGCGGCGCAGCGGCTGGGCGACGAGAGCGCGGCGGCGGTGGTGATGGACATCCGCACCGGCGAGGTGATCGTGATGGCCTCGACCCCGTCGTTCGACCCCAATTCGTTCAATCGCGGCCTGACCACCGACGAATGGAAGGAACTGTCGACCAATCCGCGCGCGCCCTTGACCAACAAGGCGATCGCCGGCCAGTTCGCCCCCGGCTCGACCTTCAAGCTGGTCACCGCCCTGGCCGCGCTCGAATCGCGCGACATCACCCCCGACATGCGGGTGCTGTGCACCGGCCACATGCAGCTGGGCAGCATCAAGTTCCATTGCTGGAAGAAGGAAGGCCACGGCTCGCTCGATCTGGTCGGCGCGCTGAAGAATTCCTGCGACGTCTATTTCTACGAGGTGGCGCGCCGGGTCGGCTTCGAGAAGATCGCCGAGATGGCCCGCCGCTTCGGCCTCGGCGCCCCCACCGGGGTCGATCTGCCGTCCGAGCGCGCCGGCAACATCCCCGACCGGGCCTGGAAGCGCAAGGTGATGAAGCAGCCCTGGCATCCGGGCGAGACCCTGATCAACGCCATCGGCCAGGGCTATGTCACCTCCACCCCGATCCAGCTCGCGGTGATGACGGCGCGGATCGCCAATGGCGGCTTCGCGGTCAAGCCGCACGTCGCCCGCGACCTGGTCGAGGACAAGACGGTGCGGCCGCGCGTCACCCCCGACTGGCCCAGCCTCGACGTCTCGCCCCAGTCGCTGGCGCTGGTGCGGCGCGGCATGTTCGCGGTGTCGAACGAGCCGGGCGGCACCGCCTACAAGGCCCGCATCACCGAGGAAGGGATGTGGCTGTCGGGCAAGACCGGCTCGGCCCAGGTCCGCCGCATCAGCATGCGCGAGCGTGAAACCGGGGTGAAGAAGAACGAACAGCTGCCGTGGAAGGAACGCGACCACGCCTTGTTCGTCGCCTATGCCCCGGAGGAAAATCCGCGCTACGCCATCGCGGTGGTGGTCGAACATGGCGGCGGCGGCTCGGCGGTGGCGGCCCCGATCGCCCGCGACATCATGCTGGAGGTCGAGAAGCGCGACCTCGCCCGCGCCGCCGCCGAACCGGCCGGACCGCCCGATCCCGGCGCCGACGACCTGCGGAGGTTCTGATGCTGTCCCTGCCGCGCCTGCCGCTCCGCCTCAACCGCGCCGACATGTCGGTGCGGGAAAAACTGTGGCAGCTCAACTGGTCGCTGATCGCGCTGCTGACCGCGGTGGCCTGCATCGGCTTCGCCACCCTCTATTCCGCCGCCGGCGGCTCGCTCGAACCCTGGGCGCTGAAGCAGATCGTCCGCTTCCTGGTCGGCATGACGATCATGATCGGGGTGGCGGTGGTCGATCTGCGCTTCTGGGTGCGCTACGCCTACCTGTTCTACGGCATCGCCGTGGTGCTGCTGGCGCTGGTCGAGATCAAGGGCACCATCGGCATGGGGGCGCAACGCTGGATCGATCTCGGCTTCATCCAGCTCCAGCCGTCCGAGATCATGAAGATCACCCTGATCCTGGCGCTGGGACGCTATTTCCACGGCGCCACCCTGATCGAGATCGGCCGGCCGCTGTTCCTGCTGCCGCCGCTGGCGATGGTGATGCTGCCGGCGGTGCTGGTGCTGAAACAGCCCGACCTCGGCACCGCGATGATGCTGGTGATGTCGGCCGGGGCGGTGTTCTTCATGGCCGGGGTGCGGCTGTGGAAGTTCGCCCTGGTGGTGGCCTCGGGCCTGGGGGCGATCCCGCTGGCCTGGGAGTTCCTGCGCGAATATCAGAAGAAGCGGGTGCTGATCTTCCTCAACCCCGAGGACGATCCGCTCGGCGCCGGCTACCACATCACCCAGTCGAAGATCGCGCTCGGCTCGGGCGGGCTGTTCGGCAAGGGCTACATGGACGGCACCCAGAGCCGGCTCAATTTCCTGCCGGAAAAGCAGACCGACTTCATCTTCACCATGTTCGCCGAGGAATGGGGGATGATCGGCGGGCTGGTGCTGCTGTCGCTCTACGCTTTGCTGGTGGCGTTCGGCTACGCCATCGCGCTGCGCTGCCGCTCGCAGTTCGGGCGGCTGATGGCGCATGGCATCACCACCACCTTCTTCCTCTATTTCTTCATCAACATCGCGATGGTGATGGGGCTGGTGCCGGTGGTCGGCGTGCCGCTGCCGCTGATCTCCTACGGCGGCACCGCGATGCTGTCGCTGCTGTTCGGCTGGGGACTGGTGATGAGCGCCTACATCCACCGCGACCTGCCGATCTCCCGCCGCGGGCTGCACGACGACTGAGCGACAGCGAGGCTCCCGCCCGAGTTCCGTCTCTTGCGGGGCTGCCGCCCCGGCCCCGCCCGGAGGCGGGCGCCTCCGGACCTCCCCTGTTTTTATCAATAAAATCAAAGGGGGTTTGGGGCATCGCCCCAAATGGGCTTGGGCGAGTGCCCAACGAGGGAGCCGTCAAGGACGGCCGCTCCTAAATCTCGTAGGCGAAGGGGTGGTCGGACTCGGCGAAGAACTCGCGGTAGATCTCGCGGCGCAATTCGACGAAGGCCGGGCTGGAACGGTCGCGCGGCCGGGGCAGCGGCACGGTCAGGCGGCGCTTGATCGTGCCGGGGCGCGACGACATCACCACCACCTCGTCGCCGAGGAAGATCGCCTCGTCGATGTCGTGGGTCACCAGGATCATCGTCGTGCCCCGGGCCTGCCAGATCCGCAGGATTTCCTGCTGCATCTGGATCCGGGTCAGGGCATCGAGCGCACCGAACGGCTCGTCGAGCAGCAGCACCCCCGGCTGGTTGACCAGGGCGCGGGCGATCGCCACCCGCTGCGCCATCCCGCCCGACAATTGGAACGGATAGGCGTCGGCGAACCCGGCCAGCCCGACCAGTTCGAGATGGGACTGGACCCGGGCCCGCACCTCCGCCCGGGGCAGCCCCTTGAGGGCGAAGGCAAGGTTGCCAGCCACCGTCAGCCAGGGCAGCAGCCGGTGTTCCTGGAACACGAAGCCGCGATCGAGCCCCGGCCCGGTCACCGTCCGGCCGCCCAGCCGGACCGGGCCGCCCTCGGCGGTTTCCAGCCCGGCGACGATCCGCAGCAGGGTGCTCTTGCCGCAGCCGGAGGCGCCGACGATGGCGACGAAGCGCCCGGCCGGGATGTCGAGCGCGATCGAGCCGAGCGCGGCGACGCTGCCGGTGGGCAGGCGGAAGGTTTTCGACAGCGGGCCGATCGACAAATGGTCGGCCCGGCTGGCGGCGGATCGGGACATCGCGTCTCTCCTCAGGCGCCGGTAAAGGTGGCTTTCCAGGTGATCAGGCGGCTTTCGATCAGCTTGAGGGCCAGATCGAGCAGCTTGCCCATCGCGCCGATGGTGATCATCCCCACCAGCACCCGGTCGGTCTGCGACAATTGGCGCGCATCCATGATCAGGTAGCCGACCCCGCTCGAGGCGGCGATCAGTTCGGCGGCGACCACGCACATCCACGCCACCATCAGCCCGACCCGCAGCCCGGTCATGATCGCCGGCAGGGCGCCGGGCAACACCACATGGGTGACGAAGCGCAGCCGGCTGACCTCGAGGATCCGGGCCAGCTCGACATGGCGGTGGTCGGTCTGGCGGATGCCGTCGATGGTGTTGATCAGCACCGGAAACAGCGCGCCGAGGAAGATGATGAACACCTTGCCGCCCTCGCCGATGCCGAACCACAGGATGGCGAGCGGGATCCAGGCGATCGGCGGGATCGGCTTGATCAGCTGGACCAGCAGGTCGGTGGCGTGGTCGAGCCGGCGCGACAGGCCGATCGCCACCCCAAGCGGCAGCCCGACCAGGGCGGCGACGGCGAAGCCTTCGAGCACCCGCAGCAGGCTGATGCCGAGATGGCGCGCCAGTTCGCCGCTGGCGGCGAGATCGACGAACGCCACCACCACCTGCGACGGCGGCGGCAGCAGGATCGGCCGGATCGCCCCCAGCGCGTACAGCGCCTGCCACAGGGCGAACAGCGCCAGCGGCAGGGCGACATAACCGGCGGCGCGGCGCAGCCCGGCGCCGGAGCGGGCGCGCCGCGCCCGACCCTCCCCCACCCCGGCCCGCGTCAGCCCGGGCCCGACGGCCAGGCCGGCGGAGTCGCTCACTGGTCGGCTCCGGCCGGGACCAGGGTGCGGTCGGCCCAGGCCTCGATGTCGACCGGGGCCCGGATCAGGCCGATCGAGCGGTAATAGGCTTCCGACTTCTTGAGATCGGCGATGTCCTCGTCGTGGATCGCCGGAGTGAAATCGAGCTTGGGCAGCAGCTTGACCAGCAGGTCGGCCGGCAGGCGGGTGTCCTCGGTCAGCAGCTCGGCCGCCTCCTTCGGATTGCTCTTGATGAAGGCGGCGGCGCGGGCATAGGCGCGCAGCACCGCCTCGGCTTCCGCCCGGTGGGTCTTGAGGAAGTCGGCGGCGACGATGATCACCAGGATCCCCTTCTTGATCCCGGTGCCGTCGGCCAGCACCCGGATGGTGTGCTGGGCCTCGCCCCGGCTGATCACCGGCTCCCACACCGCGCCGGCATCGATCGCGCCGGAGACGATCGCCGGGGCGATCTCGGCGTTGGGCAGGTTGACCAGTTCGACGTCGGAGAAGGTCAGGCCGCCGCTTTCCAGCACCAGCGCCAGCAGATGCTGGGCATAGGAGCCCTTGGTCACCGCCACCCGCTTGCCCTTCAGCTCGCGGGCCGACCGGATCGGCGACTGCGCCCCCACCACCACGGCGAGGCTGGTCGGGCTGCTGGCCGACAGCGCCGCCAGCCGGGTGTCGATCCCCACCGCCTTGCCGATCAGCGCCGGGGTGTCGCCGAGGAAGCCGAAATCCTGCTGGCCGGCGGCGAAGGATTCATTGATCGGCGGCCCGGCCGGGAACGAAGCCCATTTCAGTTCGACCCCCGGCTTGACCTTGGCCAGTTCCTCCTCCAGCCAATGCTTCTGCTTGGCGACGAAGATCGGGGCGTATTGCGGGATCGGCTGGGTGGCGAAGCGGATCTGGTCGGCGGCGCGGGCGGCCGGACCGGTGGCGGCAAGGCAGAGGACCACCGCCAGCGCGGCGAACAGGGGGGAAAGTCTCACGGCGGGCTCCTTTTGACTATTTATCTAGTAGATAATTGCACATTCTCGACATCCCCCGCAATCCCGTCAGGCCGGGGCGGGCGCGGCGGCGGGCGGGGTATCGACGATCGGCCAATGCAGCAGGGCGGCGAGCAGCCCCAGCCCTGCGGCCACGGCCCACACCGCGCGGTAGGAGCCGGTGGCGTCGAACGCCCAGCCGCCGGCCAGCGCCCCGGCGAACGAGCCGAGCTGATGCGACAGGAAGGCGACACCGAACAGCAACCCGAGCGCCCCGGTGCCGAACAGCCGGGCGATCACCGCGCTGGTCAGCGGCACGGTGGCCAGCCAGGTCAGACCGGTAAGGACGGAGAACAGCGCCAGACTGGCCGGGGTCAGCGGCGCCAGCAGCAGGATCGCCACCGCCAGCGCCCGCAGCAGGTAGAGCAGCACCAGCAATCGGGCCGGCGAGCCACGCCCGCCCCACTGGCCGAACAGCCAGCAGCCGGCGACGTTGAACAGCCCCATCGCCGCCAGCGCCCAGCCGCCGGCGGCGGCCGGCTGGCCGCACAGCACCAGATGGCCGGGCAGATGCAGGCTGATGAAGGCCAGTTGGAAGCCGCAGGCGAAGAAGCCGATCACCAGCCGGCGATAGGACGGGCTGGCCCAGGCGGCGGCGAGGGCACCCCGCGCCGGGGGCGGCGCGACGGGGCCGCCACGCCCTGGCCGGCCGGCACCGAGGCCGAACGCCAGCGGCGCCATCAGCAGGGCGAGGGCGGCCATCGCCGCCAGGGCGGCGACCACCCCGTTGCGCTCGACCAGCCAGCCGACCACCGGCGGCACCACCACCTGCCCGCAGGAACCGAGCGCGATCGCCAGCCCCATCGCCTGGGCCTGACGCCGGGGCGGGCTGGCGCGGCCGACCAGGGCCAGCACCACCGGAAAGCTGGCGGCGGCGAGGCCGAGCCCGACCGCCCCACCCGCCCCGGCCAGCGCGGTGGCCGGGCTGGCGGCCCAGGCGGTGGCGGCCAGCCCGGCGGCGAAGGCCAGCGCCCCGGCCCCCACCACCCCGCGCGCGCCGTGGCGGTCGGCCAGCCCGCCGATCAGCGGCTGAACCAGCCCCCACAGCAGGTTGTGCAGGGCCATCGCCAACGCGACGGTGGCCAGCGGCCAGCCCTGGAACAGGGCGTAGGGCTGCACCACCACCCCGAGCCCGGCGCGCAGGCCGATCGCGATCGCCATCACCAGCCCGCCCAGCAGGATCAGCCGCCAGGGCAGCTCACGCGGCGTTGCGGCGGGTGAAGTGATCATTGATTTCGGCATAAAGCTGCTTCAGCCGCGCCGGGGGAATGGCGCAGACCCCGTCATAAGCCTCGGTGAAATGAACCCGGGCATGGTCGAGGGCAAAGGGCTGGATCCGCCCTTCGGCGACCAGATCGTCATACAGTTTCGAGCCGGGCAGCGGGCTGTAGATGCTCCAGCTCCAGCGGTCGAGTTCGATCGAACGGGCAAGGTCGAAGGTCTGGCGCACGTCCTCTTCCGCCTCGCCGGGGATGCCGATCATGAAGAAGCCGAACACCCGGACATGGCGGCGGGCCATCGCCACCTTGTCCCGGATCTGCGCGACGGTGATGCGCTTGTCGAGCCGGGCCAGACTGCGCGGCGAACCGGATTCGATGCCGAGATCGATCTGGCTCAGCCCGGCCGCCTTCATCATCACCAGTTCGTCCTCGTCGAGCAGGTCGATCCGGGTCAGCGCCTGCCATTCGATCCCGACCTTGCGCTCGACCATCTGGCGGCAGAATGCGCGGGTCCAGGATTTGCGCATGTTGAAGATGCTGTCCTTGAACCACACCCCCTCGATGCCGTAGGCGTCGCGCAGGGCGATCACCTCGTCGACCACCCGGCCGGGCGACTTGAACCGCCAGCGCCGCCCCATCGTCTGCTGCACCGCGCAGAAGGTGCAGGCATAGGGGCAGCCGCGCGACAGGATCATCGAGATGCCGCGCACCCCGCGCAGCACGGCGTTGTGCTCGATGTAGCGTTCGATCGGGAAGGCGGCGTAATCGGCCGGCGGCAACAGGTCGAGATCGGCGACCGGCGGCGCCTTTTCCACCACCCGGACCCCGCCGCCGACCCGCCGGCACAGCCCCGGCACCGCGTCGAGCCCCGCCCCGCGCTCCAGCGCCGCCACCAGCCCGGCCAGGGCCTGCTCGCCCTCGCCGCGCACGACGTAATCGACATGGGGATCGGCCAGCACCCCGGCCGGGTCGAGGGTGGGATGAACCCCGCCCAGCACCACCGGCACCGCCGGCAGCATCCGCTTGGCCAACTCGGCCACCCGCAGCGATTCCGGCAGGGTCGGAGTCATCGCGGTGATGCCGACCAGATCCGGCCGCTCGCGCGTCAGCGCCGCCGCCAGCGCCTCGCTGTCCATCATCAGCCCCTGCATGTCGAGCAGGATCACCGTGTGCCCCTCCCGCTTGAGCGCGGCGGTGAGATAGGCCAGCCCGAGCGGCGGTTCGAACGGCGCGACATAGAGATTGCCGCCCCGGATCCAGTCGACGTAATCGGCGAAGCGGTTGCGGAACGCGTCCCCGTCGAAGAAGGCGGGATTGATCAGCAGAACCTTCATCACGCACTCCTTGCGACCAGCAACGGGGTCCAGGGGTCCTCCGGCCCCTGGCGGGCGTGGGCGGCGCCCACCCCGGTGGTTCAGACGGCGATCCGGTCGAGATGGGTGAAGCCGGGATGGCGGGCGGCCTCGGCGGCGTCGCGGGCGGCGAGGCTCTGATCGAACCCGGCCTCGACCGCGATTTCCCACACCGCGCTGAGGCCGACATCGCCCTCCCGCCCTCGCAGTTCCTGGTAATGGCGCAGGAACAGCGGCCCGGTGACGTGGGCCTGAAGCGGCCGCGCGCGCAGTTCGAGGGCGCGGCCGTCGGGATGGGTCAGCAGCAGCGCCACCGGGCGGTCGTACCACAGCGCCCGCAGCAGGCCGCGCTGGGATTCGGCGGATTCGTGCCGTTCGGGCAGCACCAGCCGCTCCTGGTCGCCTTCCTGCAACGCCGGAACCGGCACCAGCCGGGGCAGATCGCCCGGCCCGGGCACGGCCAGGACCTTGACGGTGGCGGGGTCGGCCAGCAGGGCGGCCAGACCGGCTTGATCGAATGCGGGACGGGTCATCGGGGCAGCTCCGGTCTATTGCAGGCGGGCGAGGTCGGAATCGGGATGGTTGCCGCAGCGGCGGTAATCGTCGAAATCGACCGTCAGGCCGTGGCGGGCGCGGATGTCCTGCAACCCCTGGGCAAGGCGCAGGTAGTAATCGAGCGACGGCGCCTGCTGGTCGTGGAATTCCGACCCCGGGCGCGGCACCCAGACGATGTAGACGGTGGTGACGCCGCGCTCGCCCAGCCAGTCGGCCTCGGCCAGGGTGGCGGCCAGCGCGTCGGCCTCGGTCTTGAACCCATGGGGCCGGGCCAGTTCGACGCCGCCGACCAGCCCGGTGCCGACATTGCCGCGACCGAAGATCCCGACCGCGCGCACCAGCCGTTCCTTCCATTCGCGATAGCCGACCTGACGGGCCTTGCCGGGGCAAACCCAGTTGAACACCGCCTCGTTCAGCACCTCGAGGTCGGTGGTGTAGCTGCTCAGTCCGGTTTCCTCGTGCAGCCGCCGCAATTGGCGTTCATTGAAGGCCGAGCCGATCAGCTGGCTGGGGAAGCGGCGGGTCTTGAACAGGCTGCCGATCGATTGCAGCAATTCGATGTAGAACTCGACCTCCTGATCGAAGATCTCCGCCCCCTTGGTGACCGAGCCGGCGGTCAGGCACAGGTTGGTGAAGCGGCCCGGCTCCTTGATCGCCTCGGCGATGGTCTCGCGCACGTCCTCGGGCCGCAGCCGGGTCGGCACCCCCATCTCCTCGCGCTGCTGCTTGGTGTGGGTGACGATGTCGCAGAAACGGCAGCCGGCCTTGTCGGCCCAGAAATAGCAATAGCTCGACTGGAACACGTTGAGCCGCTGCGGCCGGGCGCTGACCAGCAGGCTCATCTTGATGCCCGACGACGTCAGCTTGTCGTAATAGGCCGGCTTGGGCCACAGATCGACCGTCTCGACCTCGACCCCGCCGTCGAGCAGCACGAAGCGCCCGTCGCGATGATCGACCACATAGGGATCCTGCTCGAGCGGGGTCGGATCGACCAGGATGGTGGTGCCGTCGCGCAGCAGCAGCGATTCCGGCAGCGGCTTGATCGCCCCGTCGCGCGACCCGAAAATGTAGGGGCTGCGCAACTGGTGAATCGCTGGATCGATCGCCGCTTCCGCCGCCGGGGTGTAATGCACCCCGCGCCGCTGGACGTCGATCTTGCGGGCGATCAGGCGGGGAAAGGCGGGATGGGCGGCGAGTACCTCGTCGAACGGCGCCTCGGCGCGGAAATGGGGTTTCAACAGGGCGACCACGGCGGGACTCTCCGGCTGGGGTGGGATCGCCAAAACACTATAAATCTACCAGACTATATGGTAGCAATTAATTGCCCTCAGCGCGGAGCCCCCCCGATGTCCGCCCCCGCCTCGTCCCGCCCGCCCCCGCCGCTGTTCCACGTCCCCGCCCCGCCCCCCGCGTTGCATCTCAGCGAGGAACCACTCGACCCGACCGGTGCCGCCCTGCTGGCCGCGCTCGACGCCCCCGACCTCGCCCCGCTGCGGGCGGCGTCGCGGCGGATCGAGCTGGCCGCCGGGGCGGTGGCGTTCCGCCAGGGCGAGCCGCGCGGGGCGATCTTCGTGATCGATCGCGGCGAGATGCGGATCTTCCATGCCGGACCCAGCGGGCGCGAGGTCACCCTGGCCTATTGGGGGCCGGGCAATTTCATCGGCGGCCCCGATCTGTTCGAGGGCGGCCCGCATATGTGGTCGGGGGTGGCGACCCGGCCGTCCCGGCTGTGGGTGGTGCCGGGCGCGGCACTGCGCGCCGCCGCCGCCGCCTCGCCGCCGCTGGCGCTGGCGCTGATCGACGCGCTGGCCCACAAGGGGCGCTGCATGTCGGCGCTGATCCACCTGTTCGGCACCCGCTCGGCGCGGGAGCGGCTGGCCCGGCTGCTGGTGCAGATCGCCGAGCGCGACGGCCGCCCCGAGGGGGACGGGCTGTCGCTGCGGCGCGATTTCAGCCAGGAGGACCTCGCCCGGCTGGTCGGCGTCACCCGCCAATGGGTGTCGGCCACCTTCGAACGCTGGCGCCGGGACGGGCTGATCGCCCTCACCCCGACCCGGCTGGTGATCCACGACCTCGACGCCCTGCGCGCGGTGGCGGGGTGAGGCCGGGCGGGATCAGGTCTTGGCGTGGGCGAGCTGGACCTCGATCACCCCGGGCAGCCCGTCGAGGGTGGTGGCGAGCGGATCGAACGACGGCACCCGGGTATCGCGGATGAAGGCCAGGAAGTGCCACTCCGCCCAGTCGCGCTCGATCGTCAGCGCCAGCGATTCCGCCACCAGGGTGAAGCCATGGCGCTCGATCGCCGCCACCAGTTCGGCCTCGCCCGGGGCCTGACCGCGCTGGCAGCGCAGCCGCACCGCCAGTTCGTGATGGGCCGGCAGGCTCTGTTCGATCTGTTGCAGCCCGAGCATCCCCAGGGTGGACAGCAGGGTCAGCATGAAGGCGGTGGCATAGAAGCCGATCCCCACCAGCACCCCCACCGCCGAGGCGGTCCAGATCGAGGCGGCGGTGGTCAGGCCGCTGATCGAGAACCCCTCCTTCATGATCACCCCGGCGCAGAGGAAGCCGACGCCGGTAACGATGCCCTGGATGACCCGGGTCGGATCGCCCCCGATTCCGGCCGGCACCGCGCCGCCGTACCACGAGGCGGGATGGCCGATCACCACCGTCAGCGCCGCCGAGGTCATGCAGACGAAGCCATAGGTCCGCATCCCCGCCGCCCGGCCGTTCCAGGTGCGCTCGTAGCCGACCACCACCCCCAGCAGCAGCGCGCCGATCACGTTGAGGCAGACCAGCAGATTGTCCTGCACCACCCGGTCGGACCAGTATCCGGCGGCGAGGTCGGCCAGATCGGGCAGGGTCATCGCGGCGGCTCCCGGGGCGGTGATGGGGAGGCTGATTTTACTCGGCGCCGCGCGGCGTGTCGCCCGCCCCGACCCGGCGCCCGGTGAACGGGTTCCACCCCTGCTCGGCCAGCGCCGTCCAGGCGGTGGCGCCGAGATGGGGCCAGCGATAGTAGAAGAAATCGGCCGACACGCTGTCCGGCCCGATCGCCAGCCCGGTCGGCAGCCGGGTTTCCGGCGTCGCCCACAGATAGCCGCCCGGGCTGACCTGCCCGGCCAGGGTGGCGAGCAGCGCCCGCGTCCGCTCCGGCCGGCCGGCGGCGCGCCAGGCCAGCGCCGCCTGGGCGGTGCCCTCGCACCACAACCCGGCGCGGTCGGCGGCGAAGGAGAAACCGCCGGGCACCCCATGCGCCCGCTCGGCATAGGCCAGCGCCCGCCGCCAGTCCGGCGCGGCCCCGGCCAGCAGGGTCGGCCATAATTGGGCATCGAGGCCGGAATTGGCCCGGTTGGGGCTGACACCATCGGGCAGGGTGCCGACCAGGAACCGCCCCTCGTCGGCCAGCCACAGCGAGTCGAGCATCCGCCGCGCCGCCGCCTCGGCCGCCGGCCACGGCCCCGGCGCGCCCGACCGCGCCAATCCGCCGAACAGGGCGATCAGGTCGGTCTGATGCTCGGCTGATTTCCAGGTCAGGCGACGTTCGCCCTGCCCTTCCCCATCGATCCCGCCGGTGAAGCCGCCGGCACCGCGCCGGTCGGCGACCTCGGCCAGCAGCCACTGGCCCAGCGCGGCGGCGGCGGCGCGCGCCTCGGCGCCCCCCACCGTCAGCAGCGCCAGCCCGGCCCAGGCCACCACCCCGCTGCTGGTGCCGACCTGATAGGAATCCTCGACCCAGCGCCCCTGCGCCGCGTCCCACCAGCCGTTGGGCGGGGGCGGATCGGGCTGCGCCCCGCCGCGATAGGCGTTGCGCAGCCGGCCGTGGCGCGCCGCCAGGGTCAGCGCCGCGCCGATCCGCCGCGCCTCGCTCTCGCGGCCGCAGGCGACCAGGGCGATCGCCGCCACCGCGTTGTCATAGGTGAAGGCGGCGGTGGCCAGCGCCGGGCGATCCGCCACATCGTCGAAGCTCGCCAGCAGCACCGGCCCCGCGCCGGGCACCGCCGCCACCCGGGCAGCCAGCGTCGCGCAGGAATCGGCCCAGGCCGGCGGGGTCATCAGCAGGAAGGCGAGCAGAAAAAAGAGACGCGGGCTCCGCCCGCACCCGCCAAGGGCCAGAGGCCCTTGGATCCCGTTCCCTTGGCGTTGCCGTGCCCGACCGACAATGGGTTCCAAGGGCCCCCGGCCCTTGGCGGGCGTGGGCGGAGCCCACATCCGGTCAGAGCGGGCGAACCGGATCGGCAACCGACTTGACCAGGGTTTCGTCGTCGTGGCCGGCGGCGGCCGGGTGGCGATGGCCGTGGGTCTTGAGGCCCCATTCCCACAAGGCGGCGGTCGGCAGCGGCAGCACCAGGAACCAATGTTCCAGCACGCCGACCACCAGCAGGGCGGCGAGGAAGGTATCGGCGGTCTGCTGATACGAGCCCGGCTCGGCCGAGGCCGCCTCGCCGATCATCCAGGCGGTGGCGACGGTAGCGACGGTGACCGACAGCGGGAACAGCAGGTTCATCGGCCGCCGGGTCAGGAAGCTGCGCAGGAACAGCAGGTGGTCCGGCAGGAAATCCTCGCTGAGATTGGGCACGCCGAGGAAGACGTTGAGCTTGGCGCTCTGATGCATCCCCCACAGGATCAGGAAGCTCCACAGCGCCAGCGGATTGGCCGCCTCCCAGCACACCGCCAGCAGCACGGCGGCGGTCAGCAGGATCTTGATCTCGTGATAGAGGGTGACCTGGATGCCGTGCAGGAAATGCGGCCAGCCGGAACAGCCCTCGTGGCAGGCATGACGGCGCGGACCGGTGACATAGCCGAGATAGAAGCTGATTTCCTGCCAGCCCCAGGCGAAGAAGCCGAAGGTGAAGGCGGCATAGGCCCCGGCCACGCTGGCGCTGTCGGCGGTCAGCACGAGGCCGACCAGCGCGACGGCGAACACCGCCGTCGCCACCATCATCGTGCGGCGGAAGGTGGCGGTCGGCAGACCGTCGAGAAACAGCACCGCGCCGGTGCCGAACCACCACAGGAACAGAGCGTACAGCGCCGGACAGGCGTAATCCAGCATCCGCCTATGCCCCGACGCGCGGGTGGGCTCGGGCCGGGTATCGGCGCGGGACGCCGCCCGCCCAGGCGATCATGACGCCGGTTTTCCGACGGTCAGCAGCCGGGTGAAGGCCTCGAGATTGGTCGGGCCATAGGCCTCGAGTTCAAGCCGGGTCCCGGTGGTCAGGTCCTGGAGGGTGACGCGGCCATCATCCCAGCGGGTCAGCCGGAACGGCGCGGCGCCGCCCTGGGGCAGGCCACGATGCTCGCGCGCCAGCGCGCGGGTGGCGCCACGGACGAAACCATAGGTGCCGGGCTCAAGCAGGTCGATCCGGGCGTGGGTGGCCGGGTCCTCGACCGCGATGCTGCCGTCGGGCTGGTCGACGAAGGCGACGTCGCGGCTGGCCAGGGCGTTGGCCTCGGGCGCCTGCCCAAGGCGATAGCCGGTATAGCGGGCGACCCCGGCGAGGATCACCACCAGAAGAAGCAGGGTGCCGGCCCCGATCAGAACGGGGCGGGGAATGGGCTTGTCGCCGAACGGGCCGCTCATTTTGTCTCCGGCTTTGTCAGGCTGTCAGACTATCAGGCGTCGGCGGGTTCGCGCGGGGCCGCCACGGCCGCCTCGTGTTCGCGGGCGGCTTCGGCCAGCGCGTCGCCGAGGATGCGGGCGATCGCCACCGCGCCGGGAACCGCGCGCAGCATCGGCTCGACCTTGCTGAAACGCCAGGGGCGGGCATGCGGCCACAACACCAGATAGGCGAGGTTGCGGTTGCCGCCCAGCGTCAGCACGAGGTCGCCGGTGCCGTCGGAATAGGTCTTGAGCGCCACCGACTCGATCATGCCGAACGGCAGATTGACCGACAGCGGCAGCGCCACGCCGTGCGAGATGACGACACGGCGGGTGGTGATCGAATAGGTGGTGGCGCGGGCGCTGGCCCAGCCGATCAGCGACAGGATCCCCCCCGCCGCCAGACCGGCCGCCAGCGTCAGCACGACCGCGCCGAGGGCGCGGACCGCGCCCCCGCCATCGGCCACCACGCTGACCGCGGCCCATCCGCCGAACAGGCCGAAATAGACCGCAAGCCAGCCGAAGCGAAAAGCCCGGTAGGCCAACGGCCACCAGGCCGGGGAGCCCTGCCACAGCAGGCGCTCCCCCTGGGGAAGCGGCCCGGGCAAGCCCGGGACCGTGTCTACAGAATGGTCGTGATCGCTCACAGCCAGGATTCCGTCCGTTCCGGAGTCGCCAGCAGGTAGCCACCGCCGAAATAGGCGCTGACCCGGTCTTCCTCGCGGAAGGTGATCCGGTCGGGGTTGGCGATGGTCGGGGCCGAGGCGAACAGGGCCGCCGGCACCGAACCGGTGCGGACCTTCTTCTCTTCGGTCAGGACCTTGACCAGCGCGTTCGGGATCAGCACGGTGCGGGTGCTGTTGCCGGCGCGAACCGCGATCTCGTAGTAGCGGACCAGCAGGTCGCCACGATCGACCCACAGGTCGGAAACGGTGCCCGCGACCTTGTCGTCGGCGCCGAGGATTTCCCAGCCACGCGGATCGGGATCTTCGGATTCGACCGACAGGTCCTTCGCCACGCGCAGCGGGACGATGCGGACATGGCCTTCGCCGTCGATGTCGGGGGCGTCGATGCGCTCGGCCCACGCCGCCGGGCCGATACCGGACAGCAGCGGGTTGCCGGTCGGCACCAGCGGGGCGCCGTCGAACTTGTAGGCCGGGGTGGCGCCGGTGACCGGAACCAGTTCCTCCGCCCGCGGGGCGGTGCGGACGCTGCCGTCACGCAGCAGGAAGGTCTTGGGCTCGGGCAGCGGCGGGAAACCGATCACCCGCTCCGGGTTCGGCCCATCCGTCACCAGCGGATAGCCCTCGCGCTTGTCTTCCGAGCGCAGGTAGTAAATCAACAGGGCGAAGAAAGCCCAGAACGCATACAGCGTCACCAGGGCCACGTCCACATGAGGAGTGAGAGCGCCGATGTCCATGGTATGACCTCAATCGCAAAGATTAATGAGGAGATCCAGCCGAAACCGGACCCTTTTGACTAACGCTGGGCGCCAACCGCCCCCTGGGCCCGTACCAGGGGAACAATGGCGACCAACGCGGCGAGCAACAACACGATCTCAAAACAGTAGACCGCCACGTACCCGGTTGCGGGCACCGCGAAGGCCTCTCCAAACGCCCCGGAGATGGCGAGTCCCGACACCACGTCGCGGGCGACGCCACCGAATGCGATGGCGAGGCCGGCGGCGGAAGCCTGAACCGCCCCCCAAACCCCCAGGGCGAGGCCGCTGTCGCCATGCTTGGCCTGTCCCATCGAATCGGACAGGGTCGAGGCGACGAACAGACCGGTACCGAACCCGATCAGCAGCGTGCCCAGGCCGAACAACGGCACCGAATGCAACGGAGCGGACAGGATCAGGCTCGACAGCGCCACCAGACCGGCAAAGATGCCGATGGCGGCAAGACGGTGGGGGTTGACCCCGGTCGCGAGCCGACGCGCGGTCAGCACATAACCGGTCACCCCACCGATGGCGAAAAGGGAAAACATCAGGGTGGTCACCGCCACCGGCAGGTGCAGCACCTGACCGCCGAACGGCTCGAGCAGGACGTCCTGCATCGAAAAGCCGAAGGCGCCGATGCCGACCACCGCGAGGCGGCGCAGCGCGCGCGGATCGGCGGCGATGAATTCACGCCACGCATCCCCGAACTTCGGCGGCGCGCTCTTGTCGAGGGCCCGCTCGGCGTTGCGGGGTTCCTGCTTCCACAGCGCGATCGAATTGAGCAGCATGGTGACGAAGGCCGCCCCCTGCACCACCTCGATCAGCCGCTTCGGGCTGAACTCGGCCAGCAGCGAGGAGAACACCACCGCGCTGACCACCATGCCGACCACCATCATCGAGCACATCATCGCCACCACCCGCGGCCGCGCCGGCTCGGGCGCCATGTCGGCGGCCAGGGCGAGGCCGACGGTCTGGGCGGTGTGCATGCCGGCGCCGACCAGCAGGAAGGCCAGCGCCGCCCCGATCTGGCCGATCACGTTGGGGCCGGCGCTCGGCTCCGACAGCAGCAGCAGGGCGAACGGCATGATCGACAGGCCGCCGAACTGCAACATCGTCCCCATCCAGATGTAGGGGACGCGGCGCCAGCCCAGCACCGAGCGGTGATGATCCGACTTGAAGCCGATCACGGTACGGAACGGGGCGAGAATCAGCGGAATCGCCACCATCAGCGCCACCAGCCACGCTGGCACGCCGAGTTCGACGATCATCACCCGGTTCAGCGTGCCGAGCACCAGCACGCCGGCCATGCCGACGGTGATCTGGAACAGCGACAGGCGCAGCAGCCGCTTCAGCGGCAGATCCGGGCTGGCGACGTCGGCGAACGGAAGGTACCGCGTGTCGATGTTGACCAACGACCGGGCGATGCTGCCGGAAAGCCTTTTCATGACCGCCGCAACTCCAGCGCCTGGGACTTGTAGAACCCGGTGAGAATACGCCGGGTTCGTCCCGGACTCCAGCCCGCCAATTCGGGGGTGGCGGCGATGTGGGCGACCAGCGCCTCTTCCGCCACCGGCACGATCGACGGGCCCCGGTCGCCGCGCGGGAAGAACTTGCCGGCGTAATGCATCGCCATCAGCAGCGGGGTGCGCGGGGCGAAGGTGAACAGCACGCCCCGGTCGGTGCGGCTGGCCAACTGGGCGATGATCTTGACCGCGTCGGGGGTGTCGTAATGGATCACCGAATCCATCGCCACGGTGTAGTCGAACCGGCCGATCGAGGAATCGAGCATGTCGCCCGAGCGGAAATCGATCCGCGCCGCCAGTTCGGCCGGCACCCGTTCCTTGGCGACGCCGATCAGGGTCGGCGACAGGTCGATCGCCACCACCTCGGCGCCACGGCGGGCGGCCTCGACCGACAGCAGCCCGGTGCCGCAGCCGGCGTCGAACAGCCGCATCCCGGTCATGTCGGCCGGCAGCCAGTCGAGCAGGGTCGCGCGCATTTCCTCGCGCCCGGCGCGGACGGTTTCACGAATCCGGCTGACCGGACTGTCCGAGGTCAGCTTGGCCCAGGCCTCGGCGGCGGTGCGGTCGAAATAGGTCGCGACCCACCCCTTCCGCTGCTGGTAATTGGCGGTCGGCATCAATTGAATCCCAACAGATCGAAGATTTCGCGGTCCTTGAGCGCGTGCGCCGACTCGAGCGGCTCGACCCCGTTCCACAATTGAGTGGCGAGGGCGAGATATTCCGCCTGGGCCTTGGCGACGTCCGGATTGGTGGCATCCAGCTCGAACAGGGTCGATTTCTGCAACCGGCTCTTGCGGATCACGTCGAGTTCAGGCATGTGCGCCAGCCGCTTCATCCCGGCCATCGCGTTGAACTTGTCGATCTGGTCGGTCGCCGCGCTGCGGTTGGCGACCATGCCGCCGACCCGCACCGGGTAATCGCGCGCCTTGGCCTGGATCGCGGCGATGATCCGGTTCATCGCGAAGATCGAGTCGAAATCGTTGGCGGCGACGATCACCGCCCGGTCGGCGTAATGCAGCGGCGCGGCGAAGCCGCCGCACACCACGTCGCCCAGCACGTCGAACACCACCACGTCGGTCTCGTCGAGCAGATGGTGTTCCTTCAGCAGCTTGACGGTCTGGCCGACGACATAGCCGCCGCAGCCGGTGCCGGCGGGCGGGCCGCCGGCCTCGACGCACATCACCCCGTTATAGCCCTCGAACACGAAATCCTCGGTCCTGAGCTCCTCGGGGTGGTAATCGACCTCCTCCAGCACGTCGATCACCGTGGTGGTCAGCCGCTTGGTCAGGGTGAAGGTCGAATCGTGCTTGGGGTCGCAGCCGATCAGCAGCGTCCGCTTGCCCAGCTTCGAGAACGCCACCGCCAGATTGGACGAGGTGGTCGATTTGCCGATGCCGCCCTTGCCATAGATGGTGAACACCTTGGCCGAGCCGATCTTGACCCGGGGATCGAGGCTCACCTGGCTGCTGCCCTCGTCGTCGGGACAGGCGGAGGGATCGTCACAGCGATCGGTCATGCCGCCTCTCCGACATTGACGCCTTCGAGGCGGTCCTCCAGCTCGCGGCCGGCATCCTGCAGAATCTTCAAGGTTTCCTCGTCCGGGGTCCAGTAGTTGCGTTCGTGGGCCTCGATCAGGCGGTTGGCGATCTTGGCCGAGGCGGCCGGGTTGAGCTTGGCCAGCCGTTCCCGCATCTCGGGATCGAGCATGTAGGTCTCGGTCAGCTGACGGTAGACCCACGGCGCCACCTCGCCGGTGGTCGCCGACCAGCCCAGGGTGTTGGTGACCTGGGCCTCGATCTCGCGCACGCCCTCATAGCCGTGTTCGAGCAGCGCCTCGTACCATTTCGGATTGAGGGTGCGGGTGCGGGTCTCGAGCGAGACCTGCTCGGACAGGGTGCGCACCGTGCCCTCGCCATGGGTCTGATCGCCGATATAGGTCTGGGCCGAGGCGCCGCCGCGGGCCCGCTTGACCGCGCGGGTGATGCCGCCCAGCGAGTCGAAATAATGGTCGATGGTGGTGACGCCGACCTCGACCGAATCGATGTTCTGGTAGGTGACATCGACGCTGGCCAGCAACTGGTTGAGCACCGCGTCGTTGCGGGCCGGCTTGCCGGTGACGCCGAAGGCGAAGCCCTTGCGCTTCTGGTAGGCGTCGGCCAGTTCGTCCTCGTCGTCCCAGGCGCCGGCCTCGACCAGCTGGTTGACGTTGGCGCCGTAGGCCCCGTCCTCGTTGCCGAACACCCGGAGCGCCGCCTCGGCCAGTTCGCAGCCGGTCGAGTCCATGATCGCCTTGGCGTGCTTGCGGACGAAGTTCTGCTCCACCGGCTCGTCGGCCCCGGCGGCGAGCAGCGCCGCCTCGGCCAGCATCCGGGTCTGCAACGGCAGCAGGTCGCGGAAGATGCCGGACAGGGTCAGCACCACGTCGATGCGCGGCCGGCCCAGGGTTTCGAGCGGGATCAATTGGGCGCCGCAGACCCGGCCGTAGGAATCCTGGCGGGGTTCCGCCCCCATCAGCCACAGCGCCTGGGCGATCGGGCCGCCCTCGCTCTTGAGGTTGTCGGTGCCCCACAACACCATCGCCACCGTCTCCGGCACGCCGTGGCCGTCGGCCTGATGGCGGGCGAGGATGCGGGCGGCCTGACGGGCGCCGTCCTTGACCGCGAAGGCGCTGGGGATGCGGAACGGATCGAAGCCGTGCAGGTTGCGGCCGGTCGGCAGCACGTCGGTGGTGCGCAGCAGGTCGCCGCCCGGGGCGGGGTGGATGTAGCGGCCGTCGAGGGCGCGCAGGATCGCCGGGATCTCGGAATCCTCGGCCAGCAGGGCATCGACCCGGGCCCGCTCCTCGGGATCGGTGATCCCGGCCGCCTCGATCATGTCGGCCCGCTCGGCCGCGCTGTCGGGCTCGCCGACCACGTGCAGGCCGTTGGGGATCAGGGTCATCTCCAGTTCGAGCAGCTCGGTGTTGAGCGTCTCGACCCGGCTCTGGCGTTCCTCTTCGGTCCAGGCCGGCTCAAGCTGGGCGAGATCGACCTGGGCCGCCTGGGCCTGGATCAGCTCGGCCAGCGAGGCGCGCTGCTCCGGATCGGAATCCGGCTCAAGCTGACGCCAGCGGTCGATCGAGGATTTGAGATCCTGGAGGCCGCGATACAGCCCGGAATGGGTGATCGGCGGGGTCAGGTAGGAGATCAGGGTCGCCCCGGCCCGGCGCTTGGCGATCGAGCCTTCCGACGGGTTGTTCGAGGCGTAGAGATAGAAATTGGGCAGATCGGAGATCATCCGGTCCGGCCAGCATTCGCCCGACAGGCCCGACTGCTTGCCCGGCATGAATTCCAGCGCGCCGTGGGTGCCGAAATGCAGCACGGCATGGGCGCCGAAATCGTCGCGGATCCAGCGATAGAACGCCGAGAAGGCGTGGGTCGGCGAGAAGCCGCGCTCGAACAGCAGCCGCATCGGGTCGCCCTCGTAGCCGAAGGCGGGCTGGACGCCGACGAAGACGTTGCCGAAGCTCTGGCCCAGCACGAAGATGTTGGCGCCGTCCGACTGCTGCCGGCCGGGGGCCGGGCCCCAGGTCGCCTCAAGCTCCTTGAGGTAACGCTCGCGGCGGACATGGTCCTCGGCCGGGATCTTGGCGGCGACGTTGGCCGGAGTCCCGTGCAGCGCGGCATTGCCCTGGAGCAGCGACTCGCGCAGCGCGTCGGCGTTCTCGGGCAGATCGACGCTGTAGCCGGCCGCCTTCATCGCCTTCAGGGTGTTGAAGATCGACGGGAACACCGCCAGGAAGGCGGCGGTGCCGACCTTGCCGGCATTGGGCGGGAAGTTGAACAGCACCACCGCGACCTTGCGCTGGGCCCGCTCGGTGCGGCGCAGGGTGACCAGCTTCAGCACGCGGGCGGCCAGGGTGTCGGCCCGCTCCGGCTCGGCCACCATTTCGCGCCGCTTCTGGCCCTCGGGGGTGGCGGGACGGCCGCCATAGGTCATCGGCAGGATCGCGCCGTCGAGTTCCGGCAGCGCCACCATCATCGTCGCCTCGACCGGCATCAGGCCGCGATTGTCGGCGCGCCACTGGTCGAGGGTCTGGAACTCGACCGCGTGGGCGGCGGCATAGGGCACGTCGAGCCGGGCCAGCACCGATTCGGCCGAGCGGGCGTCGTTGTAGGCCGGGCCGCCGACCAGCGAGAAGCCGGTCAGCGACAGCATCAGGTCGATGGTCGGGACGCCGTCCTTGAAGAAGAACGCCTCGATCGCCTCGCGCGGGTCGAGCCCGCTGGCGAAGGCCGGGATCACCCGCAGCCCCTTGGCCTCCAGCGCGGCGATCACCCCGTCATAATGGGCCGAATTGCCGGCCAGCACGTAGGAGCGCAGCACCAGCACGCCGACGGTGCCGGCGAGCCCGGCATGGGGGGGCAGATCCTCGAGCTTGCTGACGATGCGGTTCTTGGCCTTGGGGTGGTAAAGGCCGACATCCGGATATTCGATCGGGTCCTGCACCTTGACCGCATGGGCCAGATCCTTGCGCGGGCCGGAGGCGTAACGCTCGATCAGCAGCCGGATCATGTTGGCGACGTTGTCGTCGGAACCGGCCAGCCAATATTGCAGGCAGAGGAAATAGGCGCGGACGTCCTGGGCGGTGCCGGGGATGAAGCGCATCAGCTTGGGCAGCTGACGCAGCATCTTCATCTGGCCCTGGCCGCTGGTGCCGTCCTTCTTCTCGCCGCCCTTCAGCTTCTTCAGCAGGGCCATGATGCCCTTGGCCTCGCCGTTCATCGAGAACCGGCCCAGCTTGGTCAGCTTCATCACCTCGCTGGCCGACAGGCAGCACAGCATCGCGTCGCAGGCGTCGCGCCGCGCGGTCAGCGCCGGCAGCACGGCGCGGATATGCTCGTCGAGGAACAGCATGCAGGCGACGACGATGTCCGCCCGCTCGATGTCACGGACGCAGGCGGCCAGGGCGCCGGCATCGTTGCAATATTCGTCGGCCGAATGGATGTCGAGTTCGAGGGAGGGCACTTCCTGCCGCAGCACCTCGCGCGCCCGGTCCACCGCCGCCGAGAGGTGGCTGTCCATCGTCACGATGACGACGCGGATCGGCGTCGCGTCAGCGCCCGACATTGGCTTTTGCATCATAAAGCGCCTCAACGGTAATTTGGGCCAGACCACGCTCGCGGGCGAACCGTTCGGTGTTGCGGCGGGCCTTGCCGCGCACGAAGAACGGCACCTTGAGCAACTCCTTTTCCGCTTCCGGGGTCCAGGACGGTGTCCCGTTGGCGGGAGCCGCCGGAGCGGCGGCGGGGGCAACAGCGGCGGGAGCGGCGGCCGGAACGGCCTCGGCCGGGGCGGGCGCGACCGGCGCGGCGGCGACGGCCACCGGTTCGGCGCTGCGCTCGACCGCGGCGCCGCCGAGATGGGACGGCGCCGCCTCCTCGTGGAATTCGAAATCGTGACGGAACATCTGCAACAGATGCTCCTCAAGCCCCATCATCAGCGGATGGATCCAGGTATCGAACAGGACGTTGGCGCCCTCGAACCCCATCTGGGGGGCCGAGCGGGCCGGGAAGTCCTGGACATGGACCGGGGCCGAAATCACCGCGCAGGGCACGCCGAGCCGCTTGGCGACATGGCGTTCCATCTGGGTGCCGAGCACCAGATCGGGGGTGGCCTCGGCCACCTTGGCCTCGACCTCGAGGTAATCGTCGGTGATCAGCGCCTCGACGCCGTACAGCTTGGCGGCGTCGCGGACGTCGCGGGCGCGTTCGCGCGAGTAGGAACCGAGCCCGACCACGGTGAAGCCGAATTCCTTGGTGGCGACCCGGGCGGCGGCGATGGCGTGGGTGGCGTCACCGAAGATGAACACCCGCTTGCCGGTCAGGTAGTTCGAATCGACCGAGCGCGAATACCACGGCAGCCGGGTGGCCGGCGCCGCCAGCAGCGGGGCCGGATCGACCCCGGCCAGCGCCGCCACCTCGCGGATGAAGTCGAGGGTGGCGCCGACGCCGAGCGGCACGGTGGCGACGAAGGGCTGGCCGAAGCTGCGCTTCAGCCATTCCGCCGCCGACTGCGCCACCTCGGGATAGAGCACGACGTTGAAATCGGCCTCGCCCAGGCGGGCGAGATCGGCCGGGCTGGCCCCGAGCGGGGCGCAGACATGGACGTCGATGCCGAGCCGGTCGAGCAGACGGGTGACCTCGACGATGTCGTCGCGATGGCGGAAGCCGAGCGAGGTGGCGCCGAGCAGGTTGCAGCGCGGCCGCTGGCCCTCGGGCCGGGCCGGGCGCGGCGTGCCCGGGGCCGGGACGTGCGGGCCGGCCAGCCCGCGCACCAGCTGATAGAAGGTCTCGCCCGCGCCCCAGTTCTCCTTGCGCAGGAAGGCCGACAGCTCGACCGGGATCACCGGGATCGGCAGCCCCATCGCCCGCGCCAGCCCGCCGGTGTCGTCCTGCAACAGTTCGGCGGTGCAGGAGGAGCCCACCACCAGCGCCTGGGGCTGGAAGCGGGCGATCGCGTCGCGCGCGGCGGTCTTGAACATCTCGCTGGTGTTGCCGGCGAGGTCACGGGCCTGGAAGCTGGTGTAGGTCACCGGCGGCCGCTTGCGGCCGCGCTCGATCATGGTGAACAGCAGGTCGGCGTAGGAATCGCCCTGCGGGGCGTGCAGCACGAAATGAACGCCGGTCATCGCGGCGACGACACGCATCGCGCCGATGTGGGACGGCCCCTCGTAGGTCCAGAGGGTCAGTTGCATGGCGCAAGCTCCACCAGCCGTGACCGGCGCAACAACGGCCTGGCGAACAGCTCGGCCAGATCGCCGGCCTGATCATAGCCTTGGATCGGGGTAAAAAGAAGTTCGATCGACCACTTGGTGGCGATCCCCTCGGATTCGAACGGATTGGCCAGCCCGAGGCCGCACACCACCAGGTCGGGACGGTCGGCGCGACAGCGGTCGAGCTGGCGTTCGAGATCCTGACCCTCGGACAGGCGGGTGCCGTCCGGCAGCAGGGCCAGTTCGGGGGCGAGATGCTGGCGGTGGAGATAGGGGGTGCCCACCTCGACCAGCTCCATCCCCAGTTCGCGGGCCAGGAAACGGGCCAGCGGGATCTCGATCTGCGAATCCGGGAAGAAGAAGATCCGCTTGCCTTCCAGTTCGGGACGGAAGCGGTCGAGCGCCTTGGCCGCGCGCGCCGCCGCCGGGGCGGTGACCGCCTCGAACCGCTCGGCCGGCACCCCGAAGGCGGTGGCGGCGGCCTGGAGCCACAGGGTGGTGCCCTCGGCCCCGAACGGGAACGGCGCGGTCAGCACCGTCGCCCCCTTCTGCTCCAGCGCGCGGGCGGTGGTGGCGAGGAAGGGATGGGCCAGCAGCACCACGCTGTCCGGCCCGACCGGCGGCAGATCGTCGGAGCGGCGCGGCGGGAAGAAGCGCACCCGCTCGATGCCGAGCCCGGCGAACAGCCGTTCGAGCTGGCCCTCGACCACCTCGGCCAGCGAGCCGACCACCAGCAGCGAGCGCCCGGCCCCGGCCGGCAGGGCCGGCAGCTGCGGCACCAGCGCGGCGAGACAGGCATCCTCGCCCTGGGTGAAGGTGGTGTCGAGACCGCTGCCGGAATAGGCGACGATCCGCACCCGCCCGCCCTGGGCCCGCATCAGCCGGTCGGCGGCGAGGTCGAGGTCGAGCTTGATCACCTCAGACGGACAGGAGCCGACCAGGAACAGCATCCGGATGTCGGGGCGGCGTTCGAGCAGCCGGGTCACGATCCGGTCGAGTTCGGCATTGGCGTCGGCGCGGCCGGCCAGATCGCGATCCTCGATGATCGCGGTGGCGAAGCGCGGCTCGGCGAAGATCATCACCCCCGCCGCCGACTGAATCAGGTGGGCGCAGGTGCGCGACCCCACCACCAGGAAAAAGGCGTCCTGGATCTTGCGGTGCAGCCAGACGATCGGCGCGAGGCCGCAGAAGACCTCGCGCTGGCCGCGTTCCCGCAGAGGAACGACGTCATCACATCCCATTACGACACCCGCTTGTTCAGGCGGCCGGTGGCCGCTTTCATTGCGCCGACCCGGCAGCCGCTTCCGCCGCTTCCGCCTCGGCCTGCAACCGGGCGGCGCGCAGTTTCAACAGGAACTGGGTGGCGTTGACGACGTAGGTGGCGTAGGCGGCGAGCGCGACATACATCTGCTGCTCGACCGACAGCGACCCGGTCAGCAGCCCCCACAGATAGATCGTGTGCAGCGCCAGCACCAGGAAGCTGAACACGTCCTCCCAGAAGAACGGCCGGGCGAACAGGTAGCAGCCGAACACCACCTTCTCCCAGATCGCTCCGGTGATCATGATGGTGTAGAGGATCATGGTCTTGGCCACGATCGAGATGGTGGCGGCGGATTCGCCCGCGCCGGTGGCCAGATAGCGGACCACCAGCACCAGACTGACCAGGAACACCACGAATTGGATCGGTGCGAGAATGCCCTGAACCAGCGTCCACACCGTCTCGTCGCGGCGGCGCCGCTCCTCGGGTGTATAAAGCGGCGGGCGTTTGACGACAGACGGCGACGGCTGGCGGGCGCTGCTGCGACCCGCCATGGTCGCCCAAGGGCATTTGTCCATGGAATCGACCAGGTTGGTGACGAAATTGAGTCCCGACATCTTGCCGACGTTCCCCCCAGCCGCAAGCATGACCCGGGATGCTATACGGGAGGTTCCGGGGTGTCAACCAAGCGTTCCCGTCGGACTTTGCGGCCATTTCCGCGGCTTTCCGGGGCGGTCGCGCCGGGGGAGCGGCGGGTGCAATTCGCCTTGCCAGCGAGGGACGTCCCCCCTTAAATAGGCCGCCCGGCCGCCTCGGGGGATGAGGCGGCGGGGACGACGGCGCGGGGGGCGTGACGGCGGCACCCCGCGACCGGGGAGATCAACGCCGCCTGCGGCTGGAGGGAGAACACAGGGTATGGATCTGCAACAGGCACGGGCGCGGGTCGCGCCGGCGGTCGAACTGCTGAAGCCGATCACCTGGTTCCCGCCGATGTGGGCGTTCGCCTGCGGCGTGGTGTCGTCCGGGCAGTCGGTGATCGACCATGCCGGCTTCGTCCTCGCCGGCATCGCCCTGGCCGGCCCGCTGGTCTGTGGCACCAGCCAGGCGGTCAACGACTGGTTCGACCGCCATGTCGATGCGATCAACGAGCCCAACCGCCCGATTCCGTCCGGCCGCCTGCCCGGCCGCGCCGGCCTTTACATCGCGATCGGCTGGACCCTGCTGTCGGCCTGGGTCGCGGCCCAGCTCGGCTGGGTGGTGTTCGTCGCCGCCCTGGTCGGCCTCGCCCTCGCCTGGGCCTACAGCGCCCCGCCGTGGCGGCTGAAGCAGAACGGCTGGCGCGGCAACCTCGCCTGCGCCGCCTGCTACGAGGGCCTGCCCTGGATCACCGGCGCCGCCGTGATGGCCGGCGGCCTGCCCGACTGGAAGATTTTCGCCCTGGCCGCGCTCTACAGCGCCGGCGCCCACGGCATCATGACGCTGAACGACTTCAAGTCGGTCGAGGGCGACCGCCAGATGGGGGTCAATTCGCTGCCGGTGCTGCTCGGGCCGGACAAGGCCGGGGTGCTGGCCTGCAAGGTGATGGCGGTGCCGCAGGTGATCGTGATCCTGCTGCTGCTGGCCTGGGGCCACAGCGTCGGCGCCACCCTGGTCACCCTGCTGCTCGCCGTCCAGGGCGTGCTGATGGTCAAGCTGCTGCAACGCCCGGCCGAGCTGGCGCCGTGGTACAATGCCACCGGCATCACGCTTTATGTTCTGGGGATGATGGTCAGCGCCTTCTCGCTCCACGCCGGGGTGACCCCGTGAGTTCCCCCGCCCCCCTCGGCTGGCTGGGCATCGTCCGTCTCGGGCTGGTCCAGGCGTCGCTGGGGGCGATCGTGGTCCTCGCCACCTCGACCATCAACCGCGTGATGGTGGTCGAGCTGAAACTGGCGGCGCTGGTGTCGGGGGCGCTGGTCGCCTGGCACTACGCCGTGCAGATCCTGCGCCCCCGGATGGGCTACGGCTCCGACCAGGGCGGCCGCCGCGCCCCCTGGATCATGGGCGGCCAGATCATCCTGGCCGCCGGCGGGGTCACCGCCGCCCTGGCGGTGCCGCTGATCCCGGATTCGCTGCCGCTCGGCCTCGCCGTGTCGTTCATCGGCTTCACCCTGGTCGGCATCGGCGCCGGCACCAGCGGCACCACCCTGCTGGTGCTGATGGCCAAGCGGGTGGCGCCGCAGCTGCGCCCCGCCGCCGCCACCATCGTCTGGGTGATGATGATCGCCGGGATGGCCGGCACCGCCGGCAGCGTCAGCCAGTTGCTCGATCCCTTTTCCGCCGCCCGCCTGATCGAGGTCACCGGCATCGTCGCGGTGGTGGCGCTGGTGGTGACCGCGCTGGCCCTGCTCGGCATCGAGGGCCGCGACACCGCGCCGGCGACCCCGGCGGCCGACGCGGCCCAGGCGCACGCCCCCTTCCTCCAGGCGCTGGCCGAGGTGTGGGCCGAGCCGCAGGCCCGCCGCCTGACCCTGTTCATCTTCGTCTCGATGCTGGCCTACAACGCCCAGGAACTGATCCTCGAGCCGTTCGCCGGCCGGGTGTTCGACCGCACCGTCGGCGGCACCGCCAAGATCACCGGGATGCAGCATGGCGGCGCCCTGCTCGGGATGATCCTGGCCGGCAGCCTGTGCACCTGGCTGGCCAAGCGCTGGCCGGGGACGATGCGGGCCTGGACCATCGGCGGCTGCCTCGGCTCCGGCGCGGTGCTGCTGGTGCTGGCCGCCGCCGGCTTCGCCGCGCCCGACTGGCCGCTCGACGCCACCGTGTTCGTGCTCGGCATCGCCAACGGCGCCTTCGCCGTCGCCGCGATCAGCGCGATGATGACGATGGTCGGCCACGGCACCCGCTCGCGCGAGGGCACCCGGATGGGGATCTGGGGCGCCGCCCAGGCGATCGCCTTCGCCGTCGGCGGGCTGGTCGCCACCGGGGCGAGCGACCTCGCCCGCTGGCTGCTGGGCAGCCCGGCCGCCGCCTATGCCGCGGTGTTCGCCTTCGAGGCGCTGCTGTTCGCCGCCGCCGCCCTGCTGGCGCTGCGGGTGTTCCAGAGCAACGAATCCGCCCCCCGCCCGGGGGACGCGGCACAACCCTAGCGGCAGAGCCGCCTTATCGATCTTCGGGGGGAAAACGATGACCGAGACTGAATTGTTCGATGCCGTGGTGGTCGGCGGCGGCCCGGCCGGCGCCACCGCCGCCACCCATCTCGCCCGCCGGGGCTTCAAGGTGCTGCTGCTCGACCGCGCCGGCCGGATCAAGCCCTGTGGCGGCGCGGTGCCGCCCCGGCTGATGGCCGAGTTCGAGGTGCCCGACAGCCAGCTGGTCGCCCGCATCAGCAAGGCGCGGATGATCGGTCCGTCCGGCCGCTTCGTCGATATTCCGATCGAGGGCGGCTATGTCGGCATGGTCAACCGCTCGACCTTCGACGAATGGCTGCGCGAGCGCGCCCGCGCGGCCGGCGCCACCCGCCGCACCGGCACCTTCGAGAGCTTCGGCCGCGACGAGGCCGGCACCGCGCTGCTGACCTGCAAGGACGCCGACGGCAATCCGTTCCAGGTCAAGGCCCGCGCCGTGATCGGCGCCGACGGCGCCCAGTCGGCGGTCGGCCATCAGGCGGTGCCCGGCGCCGACAAGCTGAAATACGTCTTCGCCTATCATGAGTTCGTCCGCACCCCGGCCCAGCCGCCGGCCGGCTACGAGGCCGAACGCTGCGACGTCTATTACCAGGGCCCGCTCTCGCCCGATTTCTACGCCTGGGTGTTCCCGCACGGCGACACCGTCAGCATCGGCACCGGCACCGCGCTGAAGGGCTTCTCGATGCGGCAGGCGGTGACCGAGCTGCGCAAGACCATCGGCCTCGATTCGGCCGAGACCCTGCGTCAGGAAGGCGCGCCGATCCCGATGGAGCCGCTCAAGGTGTGGGACAACGGCCGCGACGTGCTGCTGGCCGGCGACGCCGCCGGCGTGGTCGCCCCGGCCTCGGGCGAGGGGATCTATTACGCGATGGTCGGCGGCCGGCTGGCCGGCGAATCCGTCGCCGATTTCCTGATCAACGGCAATCCCAAGGCGCTGCGCGAGGCGCGCAAGCGGTTCATGCAGGCCCACGGCGCAGTGTTCCAGGTGCTGGGCGTGATGCAGCGCTTCTGGTACCGCAACGACGAGCGCCGCGAGCGCTTCGTCAAGATCTGCGAGGACAAGGACGTCCAGCAGCTGACCTTCGACGCCTATATGAACAAGGCGCTGGTCAAGGCCAAGCCGCTGGCGCATCTGCGCATCTTCGCCAAGAATCTCGGCCACCTCACCGGCCTGCTGAAGCCCTGAACTGAAAAGATCGGAGACCCCCGTGACCTTCGTGCAGCGTGATACCCTCCCCTCCGGTGACGATCGGCGCCCGCATGCGGTGGTGATCGGCGCCGGCTATGGCGGTCTCGCCGCCGCGATCCGGCTGGGGGCGCGGGGCTACCGCGTCACCGTGCTGGAGCGGCTCGACGCTGCCGGAGGGCGCGGTTACGTCTTCCGCCAGGACGGCTTCACCTTCGATGCCGGCCCGACCATCATCACCGCCCCGTTCCTGTTCGAGGAACTGTGGGAACTGTGCGGCAGGAAGATGTCGGACGACATCGACCTGCGGCTGATGGACCCGTTCTATCAGGTCCGTTTCGATGACGGCCGGGTGTTCAATTACCGCGGCGGACGCGACCGGGTGCGGGAGGAGATCGCCCGGTTCAGCCCGAAGGATCTCGACGGCTACGACCGCTTCCTCAAGGCGAGCGAGGGGGTCTACAAGGTCGGGTTCGAAAAGCTGTCCTCGATGCCGTTCTCCTCGGTGACCGACATGCTGAAGGTGGCGCCAGCGATGATCCGCCATCGCTCCTATCTCAGCGTGGTCCAGTTCACCGAACGCTACCTGTCCGACGAGGCGCTCAGGATCGTCTTCAATTTCCATCCCCTGCTGATCGGCGGCAACCCCTACTCGGTGACCTCGGTCTACAGCCTGATCTCCTATCTGGAGCAGCGCTGGGGGGTGCATTTCGCGATGGGCGGCACCGGCTCGCTGGTCAAGGGGCTGGTCGGGCTGATCGAGGGCCAGGGCAACCAGATCCGTTACAAGAGCGGGGTCCGCCGCATCCTGGTCGAGAACGGCCGCGCCGTCGGCGTCCGGCTGGAATCGGGCGAGGAGATCGCCGCCGACATCGTGATCTCCAACGCCGATTCCGCCACCACCTACAACACCCTGCTGGCGGACGAAACCCGCTTCCGCTGGACCGATTCGCGGATCGAGCAGACCACCAGCTCGATGAGCCTGTTCGTGTGGTATTTCGGCACCAAGCGCCGCTATGACGACGTCGCCCACCACACCATCCTGCTCGGCCCGCGCTATCGCGGCCTGCTGCACGACATCTTCGACAAGAAGGTACTGGCCGAGGATTTCAGCCTCTATCTCTACCGCCCGACCGCCACCGACCCGTCGATGGCCCCGGCCGGCTGCGATTCCTTCTATGTGCTGTCGCCGGTGCCCAACCTTCAGGGCGACACCGACTGGGCCAGCGCGGCCGAACCCTACCGCCAGCGCATCGCCGCCTATCTGTCGCGCACCGTGCTGCCGGATCTCGAGGCCAACGTGGTCAGCTCGCGCATGACCACCCCGCTCGACTTCCGCGACCGGCTGCAATCCTTCCGTGGCGCCGCCTTCGGCCCCCAGCCGATCCTGCTGCAAAGCGCCTGGTTCCGTCCCAACAACCGCAGCGAAGACATCGACCGGCTCTATCTGGTCGGGGCCGGGACCCATCCCGGCGCCGGCATGCCCGGCGTGCTGTCCTCCGCTCAGGTGATTGACCGTCTGGTGCCCGATGCCAACGCCCTCGTCTGACCGCCCCACCTCGTCCGAGGCGGATTTCGCCGAATGCCGCGCCCTGATGAAGGGCGGCTCGAAATCCTTCTTCGCCGCCTCGCTGCTGCTGCCGAATTCGGTGTGCAAGCCGGCCACCGCGCTCTACGCCTTCTGCCGTCTCGCCGATGACGCGGTCGATGGCGAGGGCGGCGGGCTGGCCGCGCTCGACGGGCTGCGCGACCGGCTCGACCGGATCTATGCCGGCAACCCGGCCCCGATCGCCGCCGACCGCGAATTCGCCCAGGTGGTGGCGTTCTACGGCATCCCCAAGGAACTGCCGGCGGCGCTGATCGAGGGGTTCGAGTGGGACGGCCTCGGCCGCCGCTACGACGATTTGTCCGGGGTCACCGCCTACGGCGCCCGCGTCGCCGGCACGGTCGGGGCGATGATGACGATGCTGATGGGGGTGCGCGACCCCGAGGCGCTGGCGCGCGCCTGCGACCTCGGCATCGCGATGCAGTTCACCAACATCGCCCGCGACGTCGGCGAGGACGCCCGCAACGGCCGGATCTACCTGCCGCTGTCCTGGATGCGCGAGGAGGGGATCGACCCCGACGCGTGGCTGAAGGATCCCAAGTTCGACAAGGCGCTCGGCCGGGTGATCAAGCGGCTGCTGAAGGAGGCCGACGCCCTCTACGAGCGGTCGGAAGCCGGCATCGCCGCCCTGCCCCCCGCCTGCCGCGGCGCGATCCACGCCGCCCGCTTCCTCTATGCCGAGATCGGCCACAAGGTGCGGCGCCAGGGCTATGATTCGGTCACCTCGCGCGCGGTGGTCCCCCTCTACCACAAGCTGTGGCTGATGGTGACCCGGCTGGCGATCTCCGACTTCATCCCGACCCGCCGGCTGGTGGCGCCGCCGCTGGCCGAGGCCAAGTTCCTGGTCGATGCCGTCGCCGCCGCCCCCGACTGGCCCGAGGCCTCGCGCGGCAAGATCCGTCCGCCGATCCGCTGGTGGAGCTTCACCGACCGGGTGATCTGGGTGCTCGATTTGTTCGAGGAACTCGAACGCCGCGACCGCCTCCGTCAGCGGGCCTGACGGTAGGCAGGGCTCTGCCCTGCACCCGCCAAGGGCCGGGGGCCCTTGGATCCCCTTGGGAAGAAACGGGTGCGGGCGGAGCCCGCTTTTCTCGGAGAGGTCTTTCCATCGCCCCCTGCGGGGCTGCCGCCCCGCACCCCGCCTGGAGGCTGATGCCTCCAGACCTCCCCTGTTTTTATAAATAGAATCAAAGGGGGTTTGGGGCATCGCCCCAAATGGGCTTGGGCGATAGCCCAACAAAAGCTTTTCTAGAACGCGCCGGAACCGGAACCGATCAGCGGCATTCCGCACACCGGGCAGGTGGCGGCGGCGAGGATCTGGCGGCGCTGTTCGGGATCGCTGACCCCGCGTTCGGCCAGCGTGGCGTCAAGCTGGCGCAAGCGGTTCTGGTGCTCGTCGAGCCGGCGGCAGGCCGGGTCGGCGCTGCCGCTCTCCTCGCAATCGATCTGCTGGAACGCGGCGGCCGGAGCGGCGCCGGCGACGCAGCCCAGCCCGGCCAGGGCGCCCAGACGCAGAAAAGTGCGGCGATCCATCGACGGCAACTCCCTGGGGAGAGGATGAGGCGGCCAGGGTGGAACCGCCGCCGCCGCCTTGTCAAGACGATCCCGCCTTGCCGTTGGTGCCGAAATGATATGTTATAACATCCGTGTTCGGTTGCCGATCCGGATTGCCCCCCGATGCCCTCCCTGTTTCCGTTGCCTCCCCTGCTGGCCTGGAGCGCCCTGGCCCGTTTCGCCCTCGCCGTCCTGATCCTGCTGCCGCTGTGGGCGGCGGTCGGCTGGGCCGCCGGCTGGTGGGGGAGTGTGGTGCCGTGACCTTGCGGGTCGAGTCCCTGACCCTCGGCTACGGCGCCACCCCGGTGCTGCGCGGCCTCGACGGCGCCTTCGCCCCGGCGGCGCTGACGGCGGTGGTCGGCCCCAACGGCGCCGGCAAGAGCACCCTGCTGAAAGGGCTGGCCGGGCTGCTGCCGCCGCTGGCCGGGCGGGTGGTGGCCGACGGCACCGTCGCCTACCTGCCGCAGCAGGCCGAATTCGATCCCGGTTTTCCGCTGACGGTGCTCGACCTGGTGCTGCTCGGCCACTGGCGCCAATGCGGCGCCTTCGCCGCGATCGGGCCGGGGCAGCGGGCGGACGCCGAACGGGCGCTGGCGGCGGTCGGGCTGGCCGGAGCGGAGCGGCGGCTGATCGGCGCCCTCAGCCTGGGCCAGCGCCAGCGCGCCCGCTTCGCCCGGCTGATGATCGAGGATGGCGCGGTGATCCTGCTCGACGAGCCGTTCGCCGCGATCGACGCCGCCACCACCGCCGACCTGATGGCGATCCTGCACGGCTGGGCCGAGGCCGGACGGACGGTGATCGCGGTGTCGCACGATCTCGATCTGGTCCGGCGCGCCTTCCCCCACACCCTGCGCCTGGGCGGCGACACCATCGCCTGGGGACCGACCGCCACCGTGCTGCCGCGCCGCGAGGCCGCCGATGTATGATCTGTGGATCGCCCCGTTCGCCGATTACGCCTTCATGCGCCGCGCCCTGGTCGCCTGCCTCGCCTTGTCGGTCGGCTGCGCCCCGGTGGGGGTGTTCCTGCTGCTGCGGCGGATGAGCCTGCTCGGCGACGCCCTCAGCCACGCCGTGCTGCCGGGGGCGGCGGTCGGCTTCCTGCTCGGCGGGCTCGCCTTGCCGGCGATGGGGCTGGGCGGGCTGGTGGCCGGGATGGCGGTGGCGGTGCTGTCCGGCCTCGCCACCCGGCTGACCGCGCTGCGCGAGGATGCCAATTTCGCCGCCTTCTACCTGATCTCGCTGGCGCTCGGGGTGATGATCATCTCGACCCACGGCAGCACGGTCGATCTGATGCATGTGCTGTTCGGCTCGGTGCTGGCGGTCGATGCCGCCTCGCTGACCCTGATCGCGGCGATCGCCTCGGTCACCCTGGCCGGCTTCGCCCTGCTCTACCGGCCGCTGGTGGCGGAATGTTTCGATCCCGGCTTCCTGCGTGCCGCCGGGGGAGCCGGCGCCCTGGTCCACCTCGCCTTCCTCGCGTTGGTGGTGCTCAATCTGGTCGCCGGCTTCCAGGCGCTCGGCACCCTGATGGCGGTCGGGCTGATGATGCTGCCGGCGGCGGCGGCGCGGATGTGGGCCCGCCACCTGCCCGGCCTGATCGGGCTGGCCGGCCTGATCGCCCTGGCCTCGGGCTATGTCGGGCTGGTGCTGTCGTTCCGCTTCGAGCTGCCCTCGGGCCCGGCGATCGTGCTGGTGGCCGGCGCCGCCTATCTGCTGTCGCTGCTGTTCGGCCGGGTCGGCGGGGCGCTGCGGCGCTGACGTTTTCCTTTGGTTCCCTATAACCGAGGCATGGGGACGGTTTTCGCCGGCAGGGCGAAGACACAAGTATCGGGTGCGCTCCCCGGCGCGAACCCGCTTGGCAAACCGGCCCCTTGAAGGCATTGTCGCCGCGTCATGCGGGAGGCTTCCGCCCCGTACACGAAGGGAAGAGGACAGATGAAGATCGCCATACCGAAGGAGCGCCGCGCCGGCGAGGCGCGGGTCGCCGCGTCTCCCGATACCGTCAAGAAGTTCAAGGGCTTGGGCTTCGATGTCGTGGTGGAGACCGGGGCCGGCGCCGGCGCCGCGATCCCCGACGATCTGTTCCGCGAGGCCGGGGCCAGCCTCGCCGCCGATGCCGCCTCGGCGCTGGCCGACGCCGACATCGTGCTGAAGGTGCAGCGGCCGCTCGACGAGGAGGTCGGCCTGCTGAAGGAGGGGGCGGTGCTGGTCGGCGCGCTGGCCGCGCTCGCCAACCGCCCGTTGATCGAGGCGCTGGCGGCGCGCAAGGTCACCGCCTTCGCGATGGAGCTGCTGCCGCGCATCACCCGCGCCCAGAGCATGGACATCCTGTCGTCGCAGGCCAGCCTCGCCGGCTACAAGGCGGTGCTCGACGCCACCGAGCATTTCGGCCGCGCCATCCCGATGATGATGACCGCCGCCGGCACCGTCGCCCCGGCCCGCTTCCTGATCCTCGGCGCCGGCGTCGCCGGGTTGCAGGCGATCGCCACCGCCAAGCGCCTCGGCGGCGTGGTTTATGCCTTCGACGTCCGCCCGGTGGTCAAGGAGCAGGTCGAGAGCCTGGGCGGCAAGTTCGTCGAGGTCGATGCCGACGCCGCCAAGGACGCCGAGACCAAGGGCGGCTACGCCAAGGAGATGGGCGAGGATTACAAGCGCAAGCAGGCGGACAAGATCGCCGAGGTGCTGAAGAAGACCGACATCGCCATCAGCACCGCGCTGATCCCGGGCAAGCCCGCCCCGGTGCTGATCACCGAGGAGATGGTCAAGGGGATGCGCCCCGGCTCGGTGATCGTCGATCTGGCGGTCGAGGCCGGCGGCAACTGCCCGCTGTCGGAATTCGACAAGGTGGTGGTCAAGCACGGCGTCACCCTGGTCGGCCACGGCAACATCCCGTCGCGGATCGCGGTCGACGCCTCGGCGCTGTACGCCCGCAACCTGCTGAACTTCCTGACCCCGCTGGTCGACAAGGACAGCCACACCCTCAAATTCACCTGGGACGACGAAATCCTGGCCGGCACCTGCGTCACCCGCGACGGCCGCGTCGTTCACCCCGCTCTGGCCGGCTAAGGAGGCTCGCCACATGGACTCCACCGATCTCGTCCGGGCCGCCGCCAAGCTGGCCCAGGATGCCGAACAGCTCAACCTCAAGGCCGCCGAGATGCTGGCCCAGGCCGGCCAGATCCAGGCGATGAGCGATCACGGCATCGGCTTCGTCTCGCTGTTCACCGTGTTCGTGCTGGCCTGCTTCGTCGGCTATTACGTGGTGTGGCGGGTCACCCCCGCGCTGCACTCGCCGCTGATGGCGGTGACCAACGCGATTTCCTCGGTGATCGTGGTCGGCGCGCTGATTGCCACCGCCACCGACAACACCGCCTCGCGCCTGTTCGGCTTCATCGCGGTGATCCTGGCCTCGATCAACATCTTCGGCGGCTTCATGGTCACCCAGCGCATGCTCGGCATGTTCAAGAAGAAGCAGAAATAGGAGGGCGCGCAAGTGGCTAGCAATCTGACCCAACTCGCTTATCTCGCCGCCGCCGTCTGCTTCATCATGGCGCTGCGCGGCCTGTCCAGCCCGGAAACCTCGCAGAACGGCAACCGCTGGGGCATGGCCGGCATGGCGGTGGCGATCGTCACCACCATCCTCACCCCCGATTTCGCCTGGGTGCTGGTGCCGCTCGGGATCCTGATCGGCGGCGGCATCGGCACCCTGGTCGCCCGCCGCATCGCGATGACCGCCCTGCCCCAGCTGGTGGCGGCGTTCCACTCGCTGGTCGGCCTCGCCGCCGTCTGCGTCGCCGCCGCCGCCTTGTCCGATCCGGCCGCCTTCAACATCCTGGCCGCCTCGGGCGGGATCAAGGCCGCCTCGCTGATCGAGATGAGCCTCGGCACCGCGATCGGCGCGATCACCTTCACCGGCTCGCTGGTGGCGTTCTCCAAGCTCCAGGGGCTGGTCAGCGGCAAGCCGCTGACCTTCAAGGGCCAGCACAAGCTCAATGCCGGCCTCGGCATCCTGCTACTGGCGCTGGTGGTGCTGTTCGCCTTCTCCGGCGGCTCGGTCACCCTGTTCATCGCCATCACCCTGGTCGCGCTGGCGCTCGGCCTGCTGCTGATCCTGCCGATCGGCGGGGCCGACATGCCGGTGGTGGTGTCGATGCTGAACTCGTATTCGGGCTGGGCGGCGGCCGGCATCGGCTTCACCCTCGCCAACCCGCTGCTGATCGTCACCGGCGCGCTGGTGGGGTCGAGCGGCGCGATCCTGTCCTACATCATGTGCAAGGGGATGAACCGCTCGATCATCAACGTCATCCTCGGCGGCTTCGGCGGCGAGGTGGCCGGCGGTGCCGCGGCGGGCGGGGCGGCGGGCGACCGCGCGGTCAAGGCCGGCTCGGCCGACGACGCCGCCTTCATCATGAAGAACGCCTCGAAGGTGATCATCGTCCCCGGCTACGGCATGGCGGTGGCCCAGGCCCAGCACGCCTTGCGCGAAATGGCCGACCTGCTGAAGAAGGAAGGGGTGGACGTCCGCTACGCCATCCACCCGGTCGCCGGCCGCATGCCTGGGCACATGAACGTGCTGCTGGCCGAGGCCAACGTCCCCTATGACGAGGTGTTCGAACTGGAAGAGATCAACCACGAATTCGGCACCGCCGACGTGGCCTTCGTGATCGGCGCCAACGACGTCACCAACCCGGCCGCCAAGTCCGACCCGAAAAGCCCGATCTTCGGCATGCCGATCCTCGAGGTCGAGAAGGCCAAGACCGTGCTGTTCATCAAGCGCTCGATGGCCTCGGGCTATGCTGGGGTCGAGAACGAACTGTTCTTCCGCCCCAACACCATGATGCTGTTCGGCGACGCCAAGAAGGTCACCGAAGAAGTGGTCAAGGCGCTCGGCTGAGGCCGACCGGAGGCGTCCCCGCTCGGCGCGGGGACGCCTTTTTCGCAGGCGCCGCCCGCACCCGCCAAGGGCCATCGGCCCTTGGATCCCCTCGATGATTGAAATGCCGAAGGAAAGGGCGCGGGTTCCAAGGGCCTTGCGGCCCTTGGCGGGTGCGGGCAGCGCCCGCGTAACTCCCGTTACCCGATGATGTGGGCGCCGCCGTCGATGAACAGGGTGGTGCCGGTGACCGACTTGGCGAGGTCGCTGACCAGATAGGCGGCGAACGAGCCGACATCGTCGATATCGGCGAGGTGGTGGGTCGGCGCCTTGGCGGCGGCGGCGTCGAGCAGTTCGTCGAAGCGGTCGATGCCGGAGGCGGCGCGGGTGCGCAGCGGGCCGGGCGACAGGGTCAGCACCCGGATCCCCTTCGGGCCGAGTTCATGGGCGAGGTACTTGGTGACGCTTTCGAGCGCGGCCTTGACCGGCCCCATCACGTTGTAATGCTCGACCACCTTGCGCCCGCCGTAATAGGACAGGGTGGCGAGGCAGCCGCCATTCTTCATCAACGGCTCGGCCAGCTTGGCGCAGCGGATGAACGAGAAGCACGACACGTCCATCGCCAGCGAGAAGCCATCGCGCGAGCAATCGGTGACGCGGCCGTGCAGATCCTCGCGCTTGGCGAAGGCGATCGAGTGAATGACGAAATCGAGCTGGCCCCATTCACGGGCGATGGTATCGAACACCGCCTCGAGCTGCCCTTCCTCGCGCACGTCGCAGGGCAGGAAGATCGAGGCCTCGACCTCGTCGGCCAGCGGGCGGACATACTTTTGCGACTTCTCATTGAGATAGGTGATCGCCAGTTCGGCCCCGTAGGCGTGAACATGGCGCGCCACCCCGTAGGCGATGCTGTTCTCGTTGGCGATGCCGATGATCAGGCCACGCTTGCCGGCCAGCGACAGAGTCCGCACCGGGGCGAAACGCGGCGCGGCAATCAGGGATTCATTCATGACGGCGGGTCCTCCAAGACTCCTGCTGCATTGCAACATATGCCCTCGTCCGCCCGGCCTCAACCCCTCCCCCCCGGCCGGCGCGCGATTTCGCCGTTTCGTCATGGCCGCCATTCCCCGATTGACGGCGGGGCGGTTGACCGCTTTTCTATGCGAATGAGTGTCATTCGGCGGGAGCAGCGGCATGGCCCATCGGCACGACGGCCACCATCACGACCATCACCATGACCATCCGGTCCCCGGCGCGGGACACGACCGGGCCTTCCAGATCGGGATCGGGCTCAACGTCGCCTTCGTGGTGATCGAGGTCGCCGCCGGCTTCCTGGCGGATTCGCTGGCGCTGCTGGCCGATGCCGGCCACAACCTCGCCGACGTCGCCGGGTTGCTGCTGGCCTGGGCGGCGATCCTGCTGGCGCGGCGACGCCCGACCGGACGGCTGACCTATGGCCTCGGCCGGGGCACCATCCTCGCCGCCCTGACCAATGCCGCGCTGCTGCTGGCCGGCCTCGGCGCGATCGCCTGGGAAGCGGTGCGGCGGCTGCTGGGCGAGCCGATGACGGTCGAGACCGGCTTGGTGATGGCGGTGGCGGCGGCCGGCGTGCTGGTCAACGGCGCCACCGCGCTGCTGTTCCGCAGCGGGGCGAAGGGCGACCTCAACCTGCGCGGGGCCTTCCTGCACATGGCCGCCGATGCCGGGATCTCGGCCGGGGTGATCCTCGCCGCCGGCCTGATCGCCCTGACCGGCTGGGGCTGGATCGACCCCATCACCAGCCTGGCCATCGTCGCGATCATCGCGATCGGCACCTGGGGGCTGTTCCGGGATTCGCTCGACCTCGCCCTCGACGCGGTGCCGGCCGGGATCGACCGCGCCGAGGTCGAAAGCTTCCTCGAAAGCCGGCCGGGGGTGAGCGCGCTGCACGACCTGCACATCTGGCCGCTCAGCACCAGCACGGTGGCGCTGACCGCCCATCTGGTGATGCCGGAGGGCGGCGGCGGCGACGGCTTCCTGCTCGGCATCGCCGCCGAGCTGAAGGCGCATTTCGGCATCGACCACGCCACCCTTCAGGTCGAGCACGATTCCCACGATTGCCCGCTGGTCTCGGTCCACGCCCGGGCCTGAGCCGGTGGGGCGATCCTTGAAACGTGCGCCTGCCGGGCGTACGCTTTTGTCGTACGCAGGAGAGTCGTTCCATGCCCCGAACCGCCCAGCGCCAGGACCGGATCAGCCTTCGCCTCAGCCCGCAATCGAAGCGGACGCTGGAGCGGGCCGCCGCCTATGCGGACAAGACCCTGACCGACTTCGTGATCGACGTGGCCTTGCAGCAGGCGGAAACCATCGTCCGCGAGCATGAGGTGATCGCCCTCAATGCCGAGGAATGGGAACGGTTCCGGGAAATGCTGCTCACCCCCGCCCCGCCGAACGAGCGGCTTCAGCGCGCCCTGGAGGAACACGACCGGATCGTCCGCCGTTGAGCTTCGACGCCGCCTCGATCCTGATCAGGCCTCTGGCGCCGGATCACGACCGCGCTTCTTTCACCTGCGGCAACGCGGCGCTGGATAGATACCTCCGCGAACAGGCCGGCCAGGACGTTCGTCGCGCCACCGCCCGCGTGTTCGTGGCGGCACCGGCCGATCAGCCCGAGCGCGTGCTCGGCTACTTCACCCTGAGCGCGGCGCTGGTGGTTCCCGCCGACCTGCCCGCGGCCCTGGAGAGGAAGCTGCCGAAGCATGCCATCCCGGCCGCCCTGATCGGCCGGCTCGCGGTGGACAACAGCACCCAGGGCCGGGGGCTGGGCGGGGTCCTGATCGCCGATGCCGTCAGGAAGATCCGGCTGGCGGCCGAAACGGTCGCGATGGCGGTGATCGTCGTCGATCCGATCGATGGCAGGGCGCGGGCCTTCTACGCGGCGTTCGGCTTCCAGGGTCTGAACGGACCGCAGCGGCGGATGTTCATCGCCATGCAGGGTGGACGGGCCGGATCGGCCCCATAATGCCGAAAGGCTCTGCCTCTCGGCGCTCTCCGCGAAGGGCCGAAGGCCCTTCGAACCCGTTGGAGCAAGGCGCAGCGGGGGGAAATCTTCAGCGCAGCAGGTCGGACCAGTGGGCCGCGACATAGCCGCCGACGGTGCCGGCGAAGGCGAGCAGGGCGTAGATCACGGCGCGAGGGCTCATCATGGCGGCGGCTCCCGGGTCAGCAGGTCGAAGATGCGGTTGTCGCGCGGCCGCCACAGGCCGGCATCGCGGGCGGCGGCCAGCGCGGCGCGGATGTCGTCGAGCGCGGCCGGATTGACCTCGACCAGGAAGCCGCGCACCGTCTCGTCCTTGAGATAGGCGGCGCCGACCAGATCGAAATGGTGGCTGCGCACCGCCCCGGTGGTCGAGGCGAAGGCCAGCAGGTTGTCGACCCCCGCCGCCATTTCCGCCGCGCCCTTGTAGCCGTGGCGCATCACCCCCGCGATCCATTTCGGATTGACCAGCCGGCCGCGCAGCACCCGCGACAATTCCTCGTCGAGGGTGTGGATGCGCGGCCGCTCCGGGTTGGCGTGATCGCCGTGATAGACCACCGGCGCCCGCCCCGCCGCCAGTTCGACCGCAGCGGCGAGGCCCCCCTCGAAGCTGGCATATTCGGCCGAATCGAGCAGATCGTGCTCGCGATTGTCCTGGTTCTGCACCACCGCGCTGACCCCGGCGAGGCGTTCGGCCAGCAGGCCGGCGCCGGGTTCGGCCTCGGCCTCGCCGCCATAGGCCCAGTCGCTCCAAGCGAGATAGGCGGCGGCCAGCGCGGCACGCGGCGTCGCGGCGGCGCTGTCGAGCAGGCTTTCGAGCCCGCTGCCATAGGCGCCGGGGCGGCTGCCGAACACCCGATAGCCGGCGCGGCGGGCGGCCTCGTCCGGGGGCAGACCGGCCGCTTCCAGCCGGGCACGGTCGGCGGCGACCCGGGCGGCGAGCGGATTGACCGAGGGCGGCTCGTCCAGCGCCGCCACCGCCCGCGCCGCCGCGTCGAACAGGGCGATCAATCCGGGGAAGGCGTCGCGGAACAGGCCCGACACCCGCAGGGTGACATCGACCCGGGGGCGGTCGAGCACGCTGGCCGGCAGGATTTCATAGCCGGTGACCCGGCCCGAGCCGGCCTCCCAGCTCGGCCGCACCCCGAGCAGGGCCAGCGCCTGGGCGAGATCGTCGCCGCCGGTGCGCATCGCGCTGGTGCCCCAGGCGGTGATCGCCATCGCCCGGGGCCAGTCGCCCTGGTCCTGGAGATGGCGTTCGAGCAGCAGGGTGACCGACTTCCACACCAGATGCCACGCCGCCGGGGTCGGCATGGTGCGGGGATCGATCGAGAAGAAATTGCGTCCGGTCGGCAGGGCGTCGGGACGGCCCCGGGTCGGCGCCCCGGCCGGGCCGGGGGCGACGAAGCGGCCGTCGAGCCCGGCCAGCAGCGCCGCCATCTCGGCCGGGCCGCAGGCCTCCACCGCCGGCCGCAGCTCGGCGGCGATCAGATCGAGCACGGCCCGGGTGCGGGGCCAGTCGGCCGGACAGCTCTCGGCCCCCGCCACCAGGGCGGTGGCCAGCGCCTCCAGCCGCTCGACGGTGTCGCCGTGGCTGCGCCAGACTCCCTCGCCGCGCCCGGCCAGCGCGGCGGGACGCGGTCCGGTCCAGGACTCGGCCGGGTCGCAGTCGAGCGGGTCGAAGCCGAGGCCGAGATCGGCCGCCAGCGCGCGCGGCAGCGATTCGTCGCCCGGCCGGGCCCCGCGCCGCACCCGCGCCAGCGCCACCAGCAGGCCGGTCAGCCGCTCCCCCTCGGGCGAGCGGCCGAAGATGTGCAGCCCGTCGCGGATCTGGAGTTCCTTCAGCTCGCACAGATGGTTGTCGAGCTTCCTGAGGGCGAGGTCGGGATCGTCGCCGGGCTGGATGCCGAGATCGGCCTCGAGCCCGATCACCGCCGACAGCGACAGGATCTCCCGCCGCAGCACCGCCAGCCGGCGCGGGTCGAGCCCGGAGGCCTCGTAATATTCATCGACCAGCCGTTCCAGCTCGCGCAGCGGCCCGTAGGTCTCGGCCCGGGTCAAGGGCGGGGTGAGATGGTCGATGATCACCGCCCCGGCCCGGCGCTTGGCCTGGGTGCCCTCGCCCGGATCGTTGACGATGAAGGGATAGAGATGGGGCAACGGCCCCAGCGCCAGTTCGGGGAAGCAGCCGGCCGACAGCGCCACCGCCTTGCCCGGCAGCCATTCCAGCGTGCCGTGCTTGCCGAGATGGATCACCGCCTGCGCGCCGAAAGTCGCGCCCAGCCAGCGGTAGAAGGCGAGGTAGCGGTGCGGCGGCGGCAAGGCGGCATCGTGGTAGCGCCGGGCCGCCTCGTCGCCCGGGGCGCGGGCCGGCTGGATCGCCACCGCCACCGCCCCCAGTTCCAGCACCGGCAGGGCGAAGGCCGGCGCCCCGTCGGCGCCCGGCCGCAGCCAGGGATCGTCCTCGGGCTGACCCCAGGCATCGAGCACCGCCTCGCGCGCCGCCGCCGGCAGGGTGGCGAACCACGCCCGATACGCGGCCAGCGGCAGGGCGGCGCGCATCGCGCGGTCCGGCGCCGGGGCGTTGGTGATTCCGGCCAGCAACGCCCGCATCAGCGCGGCGCCGTCGGCGGGCGGGTCGGCCACCGCGTAGCCGGCCCCGGCCAGGGCCTGGAGGATGTCCACCGCCGCCGCCGGGGTATCGAGCCCGACCCCGTTGCCGAGCCGGCCGTCGCGATGGGGATAATTGGCCAGCACCAGGGCGACCCGGCGCTCGCCCGCCGGGGTGCGGCGCAGCCGGGCCCAGCCGGCGGCGAGGCGGGCGGTGAAGGCGATCCGGTCGGGCACCGCGCCCAGCCGGGCGAGGTCGCACTGGGTGGCGGCGTCGCGGTGCAATTGCTTGAAGGCGACGGCGCGGGCGAGGATCCGGCCGTCGATCTCGGGCAGCGAGACGTTCATCGCCAGATCGCGCGGCCCGAGCCCGCCGCCGCCCTCGCGCCACGCCGCCTCGGTCTCGCCGGCCAGGATCACCTGCAACACCGGGCAATCGGCCGGGCCGAACGGCCCAGCCACCGCCCGCCCCGGCGCCGAGGTGGCGAAGCCGGTGGCGTTGAGGATCACCGCCGGCGGGGCCTCGGCGATTTCGGCCCGCACCAGCCCGGCGGCGGCGGGATCCTTCAGGCTGTGGACATAGAGCGCGGTCACCGCCAGCCCCTCGGCGGCGAGGGCATCGCACAGGGCGTCGATCGCCTGGGTATCGCCGGCCAGCACCAGAGCGCGGTAGAACACCACCAGGGCGCGCGGCCGGTCGCCGGCGGGGTCGGCGCGGTGGCGGCCGGCGGCGGGCAGCGGCCGGGGCTCGACCCAGCCGGCCGGGCGGCCGATCAGCGAGCCGGCGTAATCGAGGAAGGCGCGGGCATTGTCGGGACCGCCATGGCGCAGATAGCACCACAGCCGTTCCACCACCTCGGGCGGCAGGGTCGAATCGGCGGTCAGATCGGGATCGGGCTCGGTCGAGCCGGGCAGGAGGGCCAGGGCGGCGCCGGTGCGCCGCGCCGCCGCCGCGATCTGCTCGACCCCGTAGGGCCAGTAGGCCCGCCCGCCCAGCAGCCGCACCACCACCAGCCGCGCCGGTTCGATCATCCGCTCGACATAGAGATCGACCGACAGATGGTGGCCGAGCCGCATCAGGTTGGCCAGCCGCAGCCCGGCCGGCCCGCCCCGCCACGCGGCGGCGAGGCAGGCCAGTTCGGTGTCGGCGGCCGACAGCACCACGATCTCGCCCGGGGTCTGGCCGAGATCGACCGCGTCGGTCCCATCGGGAAGCGTGCCGGCCTGGACGGCGAGAAGATGCATCGTGTCCGTAAAACCTTGTTGCGTGGGCTCCGCCCACACCCGCCAGGGGCCGGCGGCCCCTGGACCCCATGGATGGGAGTCCGCACACCCCCCAATCAAGGGGGTCCAGGGGCCTTACGGCCCCTGGCGGGCGTGGGCGGAGCCCACCTTAGCCGATCAGGCGGCGGCGCCCTGGATCTGCCGGGTGATGGCGGCGCGGTCGAGGCCTCGGCAGCCGATCACCACCAACTGACCGGCGCGGGGTTCGTTCTCGCCCCACATCCGGTCGAAATAGCGTTCGAGCCGGGGGCCGGCGGCCTGGATCACCGCGCGGGCCGGCCGGCCGGCGATGGCGACGAAGCCCTTGAGGCGCAGGATGTCATGCGCGGCGATGGTCGCGCGCAGCCGCGCCTCCAGCGCCTCGGGGTCGGTCAGTTCGGGCAGCGTCACCGCGAAGCTCTCGAAATCGTCGTGCTGGTGCGGCTCGCCGGCATCGTGATGGGTCGGGCGCGCCGCCAGATCCTCCTCGACCGCGGCATTGAGGCCGAGCACGACGCGGGCATCGACCGCGCCATGGGTGGTCTCCAGCAGATGCACCCCGGGCCGCACCGCCGCCGCCAGCCGGCCACGGACCTCGGCCAGGGTGGCGGGATCAAGCAGATCGACCTTGTTGAGCAGGACGATGTCGGCGGTGGCGAGCTGGTCGGTGAACACCTCTTCCAGCGGATTGTCGTGGTCGGGCCGCGCCATCTGTTCCGGGGTCGAGGTGAAGCGGCCGGTGGCGAAGGCGGCGCCATCGACCACCGCGATCACCCCGTCAACGGTGACGCGGGAGCGGATCTCCGGCCAGCGGAAGGCGGTCACCAGCGGCTTGGGCAGCGCGAGGCCGGAGGTTTCGATCAGGATATGGTCGGGCGGCTCGGGCCGTTCGAGCAGGGCCTGCATCGTCGGCAGGAATTCGTCGGCGACGGTGCAGCACAGACAGCCGTTCGCCAGTTCGATGATGTCGCCCGGGCGGCAGGAGGGGGCGCCGCAGGCGGCGAGCAGGCCGCCATCGACGCCGACATCGCCGAATTCGTTGACGATCAAAGCGAGCCGGCGGCCGGCGGCCTGTTCGATCAGGTGACGGACCAGCGAGGTCTTGCCGGCGCCGAGGAAGCCGGTGATCACCGTGGCGGGAAGGCGGCGCATCGGAAACCCTCGCTTACACGGCGTCGGGGGCGAGGGCGCCGGCCTTGGCCAGCCAGGCCAGCGCCGCCACCTCGTCCTTGTTCTCCTCGCGTTCAAGCCGCGCGAGCAAGGTCAGCACGCGATGGCTCGGCCGCTGGGCCAGCACCTGCTGGAGGTGGGTGCGGGCCTGCCCCCACAGCTTGGCGTCGAGCGCGGCCTCGGCCAGAGCCAGCCGCCCCTCGGCCGAGGTCGGATTGACCTCGACCAGCCGCTTGACCCGCTTGACCCGGTCGAGCGGCGAATCGTCGGGACCGCAGGCGATCCAGGCGGCGACCAGGGCCGGATGCGGGGCGACGCGGAACGCCGCCTGGAGCATCTGCTCGGCCTTGCGGGTCTTGGCCCGGCGGCGCTGGATGTCGGCGGCCAGCACCACGGCGGCGGTGCAGGCGGGATCGATCTTGCGGGCCTTGAGGGCCAAATCGAGCGCCTCGACCCGGTTGCCGCGCTCGTCGGCGGCCTGGGCGCGGGCGAACAGCACCAGGGCGCGGCGGCGGCCCAGTTCCTCCTCGCCCATGGTGCGGTAGCGCTGGGCGATGCCGAGGGTGATCTCGGCCTCGGCCCACAGCCCGGCCTCGGCCTGGAGGTCGAACAGGGTGCCGGCCAGACCCTCGGCCGAGGGCTGGAGCGCCAAAGCGCGGGCGGCATAGTCGCGCGCCGCCTCGCGCTCGCCCTGACGCAAAGCGAGGTCGAGCAGGCCGCGCAGGCCGAGGAAGGCGGTCTCGGGCCGGGTCAGCATGGTTTCGAACCGGCCGCGCAATTCGGCCTCGTCGCCTCCCATCCGCGCCGCCTGGACGGTCAGCAGACCGGTCAGCGAGGGATCCTTCAGCAGCTTTTCGGCCTGATGGGCGAGACGGGCGACGCGGCGGGTGTCGCCGGTGGCGACGGCGGCGAGGCCCTCGGACAAGGCGCGATAGCCCTTCAGCGCCCGTTCGGTCTGGCGGCTGCCGGAGATCCGGGCCGGGGCGCCGACCACGCTGCGGGTGACCCGGCCGAGGAAGGCGGCGACCGCCGCCAGCACCAGCAGGGCGAACAGCAGCACCGGCATCTTGGTGTCGATCCGCCAGCCCTGCCAGCGCACGGTGATCTGGTCGGGCTGATCGGCCAGCCACACCGCGGCGGTAACCACCAGCGCGGTGACGATCAGGTAGCCGAGCAGGCGCCTCATGGCCGGGCTCCGGCGAGGGCGATCGCGTGGGCGGTCAGTTCCGACACCGCCTTGTCGGCGGCGACGCGGGCCTTGGCCTGGGCCAGCCACGGCGCGGCGGCCTGGGCCGAGCCCTGGCCGAGCGAGTCGAGTTCGCCGATCGCGGCGGCGAGGTCGCCGCCATTGAGGTCGGCCTCGGCGCGGGCGAGGATCGCGGCGGCGTCGTTGCCGGCCACCACCCCGGGCTCGCGCCGGATCGACACCAGCGACAGCATCCGGTTGGCGGCGTTGCGGCTCCAGCCCGGTTCCTCGGGCAGCATCTCGGCGCGGACGATCTCGGCGGCGGCGCGGTCGAGCCGACCACCCAGGCCGACCCGGCTGACAATCCCGCTCTCGGCATAGGGGCGGAGGATTTCGAGCTGGGTGGCGACCTCGGTGTCGTCGCCGGCCAGCACCTTGACGGTGCGCAGCTCGGCGTCGAACGGCTGGCCGCGATCGACCGCCTCGCGCAGCTGGCCGACCGCCAGCAGCAGCCCGGCGGCCGAGGCGTGACGGGCCTCAAGGCTGCGCAGCGCCTTTTCGGTCTCATCGACCCGGGCATAGAGCTTGAGCAGGGTGGCGGCGTCGGCGGTGGTCTTGTGCAGGCCATCGACCTGCCGGGCCAGCGAATCGACCTGGGCCGGCAGCTGGGCCAGCGCCGCGCCCTCGGCGACGTCGCGCCGCACCGCCTCGACCTGCTTGGCCAGGGTCTCGACCCGGGGCGCCAGCTGGGCGGCGTCCTGCGGCAGGTCGGCCACCTTCTGCTCGACCGCGGCGAGGCGGCCGAACAGGCCGGCTTCGCCCGGCTGGCTGAGGCTGGTTTCGAGCTGGGTCAGCCGGTCGGCGAGGGAAGCGAGGGCGGCGCGCAGGGCGACCAGTTCGTTGGCCGGCGCGGGGAACCCGACATAACCGCGCCACAGCGGAAAACTCGCGTAACCGCCCACCGCCAGCAACAACACCAGCAGAAGCGCGATCACCTTGCCCGCGCCGGACGAGCGCCGGGTCGCGGCCGGCGGGGCCGTCCGTTCGCTGGGCTCAGCGGAGGTCTCTTGCGTCATGAAGGGTGTCCATTCTCGTCGACGGCCGCCAGCAAGGCGGCCAGGGTGGGTTCGGCCGCCTTGCGAAGGGCGGCCCAGGGCAGTGCAGCAAGTCTGGCCGTGACATTCCCCGACAGACCATAGGCGACGACACGGGACAGTGTCTCCCCCAGCCCCGCATCGGTGACAAGGGTAGCAAAAGTGGCGGCGGTGCGGGGAGAGAAAAACAGGGCGAGATCGATCGTCCCCGCCCGCAACGCCCGGCACAGGTCGGGGCTGAGCGCGGTGGCGGCGACCGCGCGGTAGAGGGTTTCGCGCCGCACGGCGAAGCCGCGTTCGGCCAACCGTCCGGACAGGTCGCCGGCGATTGTTTCGCCGGCGGCGTGCAGCAGGGCCCCGGCGGCGGGATCGGCCCGGGCGGCGACCAGGGCGGCCAGATCCTCGACGTCCCCCCCGGCGCTGTGGACGGAGGCGAAGCCAAGCTCGCGGGCGACCCGGGCCGAGGAATCGCCCACCGCCCACACCGGCAGGTCGCGGCCGGGCAGCAGGCGGGCCAGGGCGCGGGCCCCGTTGGCGCTGGTGACGAGCAGGCCCTGGAGCCCGGTCGGATCGACCGTGACCCCGGGGACCGGCTCGATGCCCAGCAGCGGCTCGATCATCACGGCGATGCCGCGCCCGGCCAGCGCGCGCGCCACCGGTTCGGCATCCTCCCGCGGACGTGTGACCAGAGCCTGAACCATGGCCTAGCTGGTCATGAAGTCGAAGAAGCCCGGCCCGGCCGCCTTGATCAGTTCCTCGGCGGCATCGACGCCCATCGCCGCCGCGTCGGCGCGGGAGCCGCTGCGGGTGGTGGTGTGGACGGTGACCCCGTCGGGGCTGACGATCAGGCCGCGGAACGACAGCCGGTCACCGTCGAGTTCGGCCAGCGCGGCGATCGGGGTGCGGCAGGAGCCGTCGAGCCTGGTCAGGAAGGCGCGCTCGGCGGTGACCCGGTCGAACGTGTCCTGGCAGTTGAGGGGGGCGAGGATGCGCAGCGCGTCGGCGTCGTCGGCGCGGCAGGTGATGCCGATCGCGCCCTGGGCCACCGCCGGCAGCAGTTCCGTGGTTTCGATCGGGCTGGTGATGTGGGCCTCGAGGCCGAGGCGGCGCATGCCGGCCATCGCCAGCAGGGTGGCATCGACCACGCCTTCCTGGAGCTTGCGCATGCGGGTCTGGACGTTGCCGCGGAAATTGACCACCTTGAGGTCGGGGCGGCGATTGAGGATCTGCGCGGCGCGGCGCAGCGAGGAGGAACCGATCACGGAGCCGGCCGGCAGGTCGGCGATGGTCTTGGCCTTGAAACAGATGAAGGCGTCGCGCACGTCCTCGCGCGGCAGCATGCAGGGCAGGATGATGCCGTCGGGCAGATAGGTCGGCACATCCTTCATCGAGTGGACCGCGATGCGGATGCGGCCGTCGAGCATCGCCTCGTCCAGCTCGCGGGTGAACAGGCCCTTGCCGCCGATTTCGGACAGCGGCCGGTCGAGCACCATGTCCCCGGTGGTCTTGATCACCTGGATCTCGACCGGGTCCACGCCTCCCGCCGGGGGCTGCGCCAGCTCCGGCCAGGCCGCGGCCAAACGCTCGCGGGTTTCGTAGGTCTGGGCCAGCGCCAGCGGCGAACCGCGGGTGCCGATCGTGAAGGTGGCGTGGGTGTTGGGTTTTGCTGTCATGGTCCCACTGTTGTAGTAAGTCGGGGACCGCTTCGCAAAGGGATTTACGCCTTGCTGGTTCTTGGGATCGAGACGAGTTGCGACGAGACCGCCGCCGCCCTGGTGGACGACGGCAGAAATGTGCTGGCGCAACGGGTTCTGTCACAAATCGAGGAGCATAAGCCGTTCGGCGGGGTGGTGCCGGAGGTGGCCGCGCGCTCCCATCTGCTCCACCTCGACCGCCTGATCGCCGAGACGATGGCCGAGGCCGGCCGGCGCTTCGCCGAGCTCGACGCCGTCGCCGCCACCGCCGGCCCCGGCCTGATCGGCGGGGTGATCGTCGGCGCCACCACCGGCAAGGCGCTGGCGCTGGCCGCCGGCAAGCCGTTCCTCGCCGTCAATCACCTCGAAGGCCATGCGCTGACCGCAAGGCTGACCGACGGGATCGACTTCCCCTACCTGCTGCTGCTGGTGTCGGGCGGCCATTGCCAGTTGCTGGCGGTCGAGGGGGTCGGACGCTATCGCCGCCTCGGCACCACCATCGACGACGCCGCCGGCGAGGCGTTCGACAAGGTGGCCAAGATGGCCGGGCTCGGCTATCCCGGCGGCCCGGCGATCCAGCAGGCCGCCTTGTCCGGCGACCCGGCCCGTTTCGCCCTGCCCCGGCCGATGAAGGGCCGCCCCGACTGCGATTTCAGCTTTTCCGGCCTCAAGAACGCGGTGCGGCTGCTGATCGAATCGCTGCCCCGACCGCTGTCGCCCACCGACGCCGCCGACGTCGCCGCCGGCTTCCAGGCCGCGCTGGTCGACTCGATCGCCGACCGGGTCACCCGCGCCGCCCGCCGCTTCCGCGCCGAATGGCCCGATGGCCGCCATCTGGTGGTGTCGGGCGGGGTCGCCGCCAACGCCGCGCTGCGCCAGACCCTGGCCGAGGTCGCCACCCGCGCGGGCCTCGCCTTGCTGGCGCCGCCGCTGGCGCTGTGCACCGACAACGCGGCGATGATCGCCTGGGCCGGGATCGAAAAGCTGCGGCTCGGCCACAGCGACCCGCTCGATTTCGCCCCCCGCCCGCGCTGGCCGCTCGATCCCACCGCCCCCCGCGCCGTCGGCGCCGGGGTCAAGGCGTAACGGAAACGTGGGCTCCGCCCACACCCGCCAGGAGCCGGCGGCTCCTGGACCTGCCTCGATGGTCGGGGACCCCGGCGCCTTTCAGCTTGGGCTCTCGCGCTGTGGGCAGCGCCCACGAAACCTCCTATTTTAGACGGATCATGAGCAAAGCCTTCACCCGCGAACCTTCCGGCGACGACGACGAGCAGGACGAGGCCCCGGCCGGCCTGCCGCCCGGCACCAAGAACTACATGCGCCCGTCCGGCTTCGCCGCGCTCAGGGAAGAACGCGATCACCTGCTGCGAGTGGAGCGGCCGAAGGTGGTCGAGATCGTGTCGTGGGCCGCCGGCAACGGCGACCGATCGGAAAACGGCGATTATCTCTACGGCAAGAAGCGGCTGCGCGAGATCGACCGCCGCATCCGTTTCCTGACCAAGCGGCTGGAAAGCGCGGTGGTGGTCGATCCGGCCCAGCAGACCCGGCACGACCGGGTCTATTTCGGGGCGACGGTGACCTATGCCAACGCCCGCGACCAGGAGATCACCGTCACCATCGTCGGCATCGACGAGGCCGACATGGATCGCGGCCTGATCAGCTGGATCTCGCCGGTGGCCCGCGCCCTGCTGAAGGCCGAGATCGGCGATCAGGTCCATCTGCGCAGCCCCGGCGGGGTCGAGATCCTCGAAGTGCTGGAGATCCGCTACGCCGACGCCAGCAGCGCCAGCCAGCCGGCCAGATCGTCGGTGACGTAATCGACGTGGGCGAGGTCGCTTTCGTCCTGGGGCGGGATCGGCCCGTCGGGATGCTCTTCCTCGCGCACCCACAGCGTCCGCATCCCCAGCGCGGCGGCGGGGCGCAGGTTGCGGTGGATGTCCTCGACCATCACCGCGCCCTGGGGGTCGAACCGGTACAGCTCGATCAGCCGGCGATAGGGCTCGGGCTGGGGCTTGGGGATGAAATCGGCGGCGCGGATGTCGAACACCGCCTCGAACCGCCCGGCCAGCCCGATCCGCTCCAGCACCGCCTCGGCATGGCGCACCGAGCCGTTGGTGTAGATCAGCTTGCGCCCGGGCAGGCGGTCGAGCGCCGCCCCCAGCCGGGGATCGGGCGACAGCACGCCGTGATCGACGTCGTGGACGTAATCGAGGAACAGATCGGGCGCCACCCCGTCATGCCGCATCAGCCCGCTGAGGGTGGTGCCGTATTCGCGGTAATAGCGTTTCTGGAGATCGTGGGCGGCGCCCTCGTCGATGCCGAACCAGTCGGCGATGAAGCGGCGCATCCGCCGGTCGATCTGGGGGAACAGGCTCGACGAGGCCGGATAAAGGGTGTTGTCGAGGTCGAACACCCAGGTCTGGACCGGGCCGAGCGGCGGCGCGAGCGGGGAGGAAGCGGGCGGCATTCTCCTGAGGTACCCTGCCCCGCCCCGGCTGGCAAGACCGCCCTGCGGCGACGGCGAGATTTCATCAAAAACACCCATTGACAGCCCCGCCGGCTTTGACTATTTTCCGGGCTCCTTTCGGGGGCCGTAGCTCAGATGGGAGAGCGCCTCGTTCGCAACGAGGAGGTCAGCGGTTCGATCCCGCTCGGCTCCACCAAGTTTCCGAAGACCCGGTCGTGTCACACGACCGGGTCTTTTCGTTGCGGCACAACCTTACGGCGCGTCGGGCCGGGCGATCCGGTGCGGGCGCGACAGGATGTAGACCGCCCCGATCAGGCAGACCAGCCCCATCGCCGCGCTGGCGAACCAGGGGGCGGCGGTGAAGCCGACCACATAGACCATGCTGGTGCTCATCGCCCCCACCGCGATGATCTTGGCCGACAGCGGGATCACCCCGTGGCGCTGCCAGCGTTGCAGCGGCGGCCCGAACAGGCGGTGGGTATAAAGCCAGTGATGGAACCGCCGCGACGAGCGGGCGAAACACCACAGCGCCAGCAGCATGAACGGGGTGGTCGGCAGCACCGGCAGGAACACCCCCAGCACCCCGAGGGCGAAGAACACCCAGCCCAGGCCGAACAGCAACACCCGCCGCCAGCGCGGCGTCCTGATCTCGATCACCTCCATTGCCGCCTCCTGTCAGCGATTTTTTCGCGCAAGCATGGCAGCGAACCGGCCCGGCGGCCAGATCGAAAAAAAGGGACGGTCGCCCCGGCGCCCCGGCCGGGCTATCCTGGCCGCCCGGCACCACCAGGAAACAGGGGAACCATGCGCAGCGAACGCGACAAGATGCTGGCGGGCGAACTCTATTCGGCCAGCGCCCCCGACCTGCGCGCGGCCCAGGCGGCGGCGCAACGCTGGCTGGCCGGCTACAACCGGATGCTCGACGCCTCGCTCGAAAGCCGCCTCGCCGCGCTGCGCGAAGGCCTGGCGGCGGTCGGCGACGGAAGCGAGGTCCGGCCGCCGTTCCATTGCGATTACGGCTTCAACATCCGCCTCGGCCAGGGGGTGTTCCTCAATTTCAACTGCGTGATCCTCGACGTGATGCCGGTCGAGATCGGCGACCGCACCCAGATCGGCCCCGGGGTGCAGTTGCTGGCCGCCGACCATCCCCGCGACGCCGCCACCCGCGCCGCCGGGCTGGAATTCGGCCGGCCGGTGCGGATCGGCAGCGACGTGTGGATCGGCGCCGGCGCCCTGATCCTGCCCGGGGTCAGCATCGGCGACGGCGCGGTGATCGGGGCCGGCAGCGTGGTGACGCGCGACGTCCCGGCCGGGGCCATCGCCTGCGGCAACCCGGCCCGCGTCCGCCCCGCCGCCGCGCCCGCGTGAGCCCCGGCCCGGCGGCGGGCGCGGTCTTTTCTCCGCCCGCCCCCTTGCACGACGCGCTTGCAGCGCGCATTTCGCCACAGATAAGGTGAGAATGGGGTGGTAGACTCAGACCCTTCAGGCCGGCGCGTCGCCCTCCCCTGATTGCCGAGCCGCCCCGCCGACAGAGGGTGCCCCTTTTTGACCGATCCACGTTAAGACAGCCGGCCGATGAACACGCTCGAGGTGATCCACGAGGACATCCAGACCCGTTTCGCCAAGATGACCGGCCGATTCGATCGGTTCTTCATGCAATGGATCAAGTTCAGCAACAACTCCGACCGGCTGTTCGACGCCAGAGGCTTCAACAACGAGAACTATCTCCAGTTCCGCCTCGCCGAGAACAATGTCGATGCCGCCGCCGGCGTGTTCGATGCGATCCTGCACCATTGGAAAGAACACGATCGCGAGGCCGACATCTATACCTTCCTCAATCACGAGGATTATAACGGCAACGGCATCTGGCACTATCTGGCCGACACCCTGCGCCAGCACGAGGGCGCGGCGACGCTGAAGATCGCCCGCACCCTGCTGGCGATGGACATCGATTTTTCGCGCCGCAACAAGAACGGCCAGTCGCCGCTGTTCAAGATGCTGGTGCCGGCGCCGCGCTGGCAGTCGCTCAACGCCCTGATTCAGACCAAGCACCTCACCATCGAGAACATCGAGAACGCGGTGGCCGAGGGCACCGCCGAAGAACTGGCGCGCAACCACATCATGTCGATGATCTTCTCGCGCGACATCGCCGAGAATCGCGGCCTGCTCTGTCAGCACGTCCTGCGTCAGGCGGTGCAGCCCCAGGCCGACGTCACCCTGCGCGCCTCCACCTGCCGGCTGTTCTTCGAATATTTCGACGTCGAGACCGGCAGCACCGCCTTCTTCGATCTGATCAGCATCGCCAACCATGCGATGTTCGACGATCTGATGCGGCTGCTGATGGCCAGCACCGCCGAGGTGGTGCGCAAGATCGGCGCCCCCGACGTCGCCACCACCAAGAGCTATGCCCAGGCCTATCTGGCCAAAAAGCTGCTGCGCAAGAAGAAGAACGGCCAGGGGGTGCTGTTCATCGCCCTGTTCGCCGAAAAACACATGCACATGCGCAAGATCACCAGCCTGCTGCACAATGACGCGCTGGTGATCAAGCAGTCGGTGCGCGGCGAGCTGGTCCGCAAGGACATGGTAATCGACAAGGAGTCCCCGGCGCCGACCAATCCGCTGCTGTCGCTGCTGCTGCAACAGGACGACCAGGGCAACACCGTGTTCCATCACTCGGTGCTGCGCGGCGACCTTCAGGCACTGAAATGGCTGTTCTCCGGCCTCGCCCCCAACGACATGCACGCGATCATCAAGTCGTTCCCCAACAAGTTCGGCCTGTCGATCTGGGACCTCACCAACCCCGAGGCGGTCAAGGCCCAACTGACCCAGGCGGTCAACCAGAAGAAACTGCGCCCGGAAACGGCGATCGCCTTCCTGCGCGGCCTGCCGGCCGAGAACAAGGATATCGCCGACTTCCTCGCCTCGAAGATCAACGAGATCGAGGAACTGGCCAAGTCGGTCGGCCGCAAGGAACCGCTGCCCCCCACCTTCCAGATCCGCAAGGCCTGATCGCGCGGGCTCTGCCCGCCCCCGCCAAGGGCCACAAGGCCCTTGGAACCCATTGATGGTCGGGCGCGGAGCGGCCTTTCCGCTTGGGCGCGGGTGTTGGCCGCGCGACGGGCAGCGGAACCCGGCGAGTCTCACAAATCGTGGATGCGGACCCCCGGGCAGACGGCGCGGGCGATGTCGCACAGATGGCGGTGGTGGGTGAGGTAGATCACCTGTCCGGTTTCGGCCATCTGCGCGAACAGGCGGAAGGTTTCCTCGGCGCGGAAATCGTCGAAGGTTTCGAGGATGTCGTCGGCGACGAACGGCACCGCCGGCCGGGTGCGGGCGAATTCGAGATAGCCGGCCACCCTTAGCGCCAGATAAAGCTGGAAGCGGGTGCCCTTCGACAGGTCGGCCGCCAGTTTCGAGCCGCCCTCGGCGGCCAGCGCCACCAGCACCTCGCCGTCCTTGTCCGGCTGGGTGGCGAGGTCGGCATAGGCGCCCCGGCTGATCAGCCGCAGCGCCGCCGCCGCCCGCGCCAGCATCGCCCCGCGATGGCGCTCGCGGTACAGCCGCAGCGCCTGCTCGGTCGCCAGCGCCCCGGCCCGCAGCCGCAGGGCGCGGCGTGCGCCCGCCTCGATCTCCAGCAGAATCGTCCGCCGCCGCGCCTCCAGCGCCGCCACCCGGTCGTCGCCGCCGACCCGGTCGAGCGCCGTCTCCGCCTCGCGGCGGGCGGCATAGGCCTCGCGCCCCTCCTGCTCCAGCCGGGCGATCTCCTCCGCCAGCCCGGCCTGTTCCTGCTCCAGCGCCGCCGGATCGGCCTCGGCACAGGCCGCTTCCGCGTCCTCGATCCGCGGCAGGCGCAGGATGTCGAGGATCTCATCGGCCAGCTCCGCCGCCTGGAGGCGCAGCGCCGCCCGCCGGGTGATCTGCTCCAGCCGCGCCGCCACCCCGTCGAGGCTGGCGACACCCAACGCCGCCATCAGCGCCCCGGCCCGGCGGTGATGGGCCTCGCCCCGCGCGGCCAGGTCGGCCGCCGCCCGGTCCGCCGTCTCCTGCCGCGCCGCCAGCTCCGCCCGCCGGGTGGCCTCGGCCTCGGCCTGCCGGATCCGCGCCGCAATGGTCCGGTCCAGCTCCGCCGCCGCCGCCGGATCACCGGCCGCGAGGCCAAGCTCGGCCGCCAGCGCCGCCACCCCGGCGGCGAACGCGGCCTGATCCTGCTCCATCTTGACGATGCGATCGGCCAGCGCCGCCCGTGTCGCGCAGGCGGCGGCCAGATCGGCCAGCACCCCCAGGCTGGCGCGGACCGTCGCCACCGCCGGCACCCCGCCTTCCCCCAGCCAGCAGCCGGCACAGGCCTCGCGCCACGCCGTCTCCCACGCCCGCCGCTCGGCCTCGGCGCGGTCGGCGGCGCGGCGGCGCAGGTCGCGCGCCTCGCGCCGCCGGATGGCCTCGTCACGCCGCTGTCGCCGCTCGACCGCCGCCGCCGCCACCGTCTCGGCCACCAACACCGGGGACTCGCCCGCCGCCAGGGGACGGCCGCAGGCCTGCAACGCGGCGCCCAGAGCCGCTTCCAGCCGCGCGCCGTCGCGGTGGGCCTGCGCCGCCGCCGCCTCGGCGGTCCGCAACGCCTGCCGCGCCGCCAGCGCCCGCTCGCGCCGGGCCAGCCAGGACTCGATCTCGGGCACCCCCCAGTCCGTCGGCAGCAAAGGCGACAACGCGGCCCGCGCGGCGGCGGCGGCGCGCTCGATCTCGGCCCCTTCTTCCCGCGCGGCGGCCAGGGCCGCCTCGGCCTGAGCCAGCGCAGCGCGGTTTTCCGCCAGCGCCAGCTCGGTCTGCTGCAACTGGGCCAGTTCGGCGGTATGGGCGAAGCGCCTTGCCACCGCCGCGTCGTCCTGGCGCAACAACGCGGCGAAGTGATCCGCCGTCGCCGGATCGAGCCGGGCGCGATGCTCGGCCCAGGCCCGATCCCGCTCGGCCCGCAACGCCGCCGCCTCGCCGTCGGTGGCGAGGCCACCGCCGGCGGCCAGCGCCGCGCGCCGCGCCGTCAGCCGGGCAGCCTCGTCCCGCAGCCGTTCGACCTCGGCCGCCCGGCGTTCGATCTGCGCCGACGCCGCCTGCCCGCTGTGCCGCCACGCCTGGAGGCGGGCTGGATCGGGCCCCACCAGCGCCGGCAGATCGTCGGCCGCGCCCCGCCACGGCAGCAGCGCCGCCAGCGCGTCGGCCAGGGCCGCCTCGGCCTCGGCGCGGGCCCGGTCGGCCCCGGCGGCGCGGGCGGCGTGATCGCTGCCCCGCCAATCGCGCAACGCGGCGTCGAGCGCGGCCAGCGCCGCCGCCTCTCCCGCCGCCGCCTCGGCATCGTCCGGGTCCGGCCCCGCCGCGCACAGCGCCTCGGCCTCCTCCGCCTCGCGGGCGGCAGCGCGGCAGGCGGTGTCGATGCCAGACCAGGCCTCGATCAGATCGCGCAGCCGCTCCACCAACCCGGCCGGCAGCGCCAGCCGCGCCGGATCGGGCTCGCCCGCGCGGCCGAGCCGGACCAGATGGCCGGCGATGGCCAGATCAAGCTCGCGCAGGGTCTGGCGCCGCTCGGGCAGATCCTGCCGGGCGGTGAGGGCGCGGGCGCGCAGCGGAGCGAGATCCTCGCACCGCCCGGCCAGGGCCAGCGCCGCCGCATCCTCGGGACTCGTCGCCCGCGCCTCGGCCAGCTCGGCGCGGGCGGCCTCGGCGGTGGCGGTTTCGGCATCGAGCCGGATTGCCGCCGCGCGCAGCTCCTCCAGGTCACGGGCGAGCGCGGCGGGATCGGCCGGCCCCTCGGGCAGGCTTTCCAGCGGCGCCAGATCGGCCCGCACCCGGCCAAGCCGGGCCAGCAGATGCCCGGCCCGCAACAGACGGGCAATCTCCTCCCGCCGCGCCTGGGCCGCGCCGCGCCGGGTGGCGAGATCGGCGTCGCGCGCCTGTTCGCGCTCGACGGTGGCGACCAGCTCGGCATAGGCGGCGGCCTGGGTGTCGATCGCCGCCCGCTCGGCCTTCAGCCGGTCGAGGTCGGCCAGCGCCTCGACCAACTGGCCGGAGCGGGCGCGCGGGCGGTGGAAGCGGTCCGCCGTCTCGCGCAAGGTGGCGAGGCGCTGGCCGAGATCGGCGAGGCCGCTGCTGGCCGAGAACAGCAACTGGCCGAGATCGCCGCGCGCGGCCAGAATCGCCTCGCCGCCCTGTTCCAGGCTGTCATCGTCGAGCGAGAACATCAGGCGATAGGAATCGCGGTCGATCCCGCCCAGTTCGGCCAGGATCGCCGCGTCGGGCAGCGGCTGGCCGGCGGCGTCGAGCAGACTGTTCTGCGCCCGCTTGGCCCGCACGAACGGGCGCGCCTCCCCGGCCAGCTCGACCACGCCGCCGACCTGCATCGCCTTGTAATCATGCAGGAAGTTGTAGGAACTGCGCGGCGGGATGCCGTAGAGCAGGTCGAGCCAGGCGGCGAACAGGGTCGATTTGCCCGCCTCGTTGGGGCCGTAGACGACATGGAGGTCGGGCGCCCCCGCCACCGCCGCGCCGAAATCGAGGCTGGCCCCGGTGAACTTGCCGTAGCGGGTGAGGTCGAGCCGGCGGAGACGCATCAGCCTTCCTCCCCGCTGGCGCCGTCGCCGGCGAGATGGGCGAACACCTCGTCGATCCCCTCGGCGGCCAGTTCGGCCAGCCGGGCTCGAGCCGCCACCGCGTCCCCGCCGAACAGGTCGCGGCATTCCGCCGGCAGCGGGCCGCGCAATTCGTCGGCCAGCCGGGCAAGCTCGGCGGCGAAGCCGTCCGACCCGGCGATTTCGTCGTCGATCAGGCGGCGCAGCTCGCACAGCGGATCGGTTTCATCCTCGCCGCCGCTGGCGGGCGGACGGCAGGTGGTTTCGACCGCCTCGACCCAGCAGCCGCCGACCAGCCCGGCCCGCCGCCGCGCCTCCTCGGTCAGCAAATCGAGATCGCGCCGGATCCGCCACGCCAGCGGGGTCGTCCCGCCGAGACGCAGCCGCGCCACCAGATGGGGCGCGGCGAGGCCGTCGCGCGCCTGCCCCAGCCCCCGTTCCAGCGCGGCGGCGAGATCGCCCCAATCCTCGATCCCGGACAGGTCGAGCGTCACCCGCTCGAACTGGGCCTGACAGGTAACCCGTTCCTCGACGGTGACGGCGCCATCGTCGCCGATGGTCACCAGGGTCGCCGACTTGGCCCCGGCCTCGTTGACGTCGCGCCCCTGCGGCATCCCGGCCATCACCACCGTCGTGCGCCCCTCGGCCACCGAACGCTGGTGGATGTGACCGAGCGCCCAGTAATCGAACCCGGTCGCCTGAAGATCGGCCAACCGGCAGGGCGCGTAAGGGTCATGCCCGGGCGAGCCGCCCAGGCTGGTATGCATCAGGCCGAGATTGATCGTATCGGGCAGCGGCGCGCGGTAGCGCGGCAGCAGACTGTCCGGCGCCTGCGGCTTGGCGAAGCTGAGCCCATGCACCGCCACCGGCCGGGCGCCCCGGCCGCGCTCGATCACCACCGCCTCGGCCCGGCCGGTGAACACCTTGACGCTGTCGGGCAACACCAGCTCGCGGCTGATCCGCGACGCGGCGTCATGGTTGCCGCGCACGATGAAGACGCGGATCCCCGCCGCCGCCAGCCGGCCGAGCTGGTCGGCCAGGAAGCGGGCGGTCTTCATCGAGGTCTGGTCGCCGTCATAGAGATCGCCGGCCAGCAGCAGGGCATCGACCTGCTCGTCGAGACACAGATCGACGATCCGCGCCAACGCCTGCCGGGTGGCGCTGCCGATCAGCGCGGCGAGGTCGGGATCACGCAGGGCCAGCGAACGCAGCGGTGAATCGAGGTGCAGATCCGCCGCATGGACGAAACGAAACGCCGCGATGATCCCCTCCCCTGTTTCCCGGGCTCCGCCCGGACCCGCCAAGGGCCGCAAGGCCCTTGGATCCCATTCCCTTGTCCTTCACGCCCCCGACCATCGAAGCAGGTCCAGGAGCCGCTGGCTCCTGGCGGGTGCGGGCAGAGCCCGCATTACACCAACCGATACCCCCCAGGTTCGGTCAGCAGACAGGCGGCGGCCTCGTCGGCCAGCTTGCGCCGCAGGCGGTAGATGTGGGTTTCGAGGGTATGGGTGTCGATCTCGGTGGAATAGCCCCAGACATCGGCCAGCAATTCCTCGCGCGCCACCACCGCGCCGGCGGCGCGGCCGAGGCGGAGCAGGATCGCCACCTCCTTGTCGGTCAGGCGCACCACCCGGTCGGGGCCGGCGGCCAGCACCCGGCGCTCGGGATCGAGCCGCCAGCCGCCCAGCACCGGCCGGGCCAGCAGCTCGGCGAGACGGGCGCCGAGGCCGGCGAGACGCAGCGGCTTGACCAGCAGCAGGTCGGCATCGGAATCGGCACTGCCCGGGGGGGCCAGCAGCACCAGCGGCAAAGCGACCCCGGCGGCCCGCAGGGTGGCGCAGGCGCCGGGGGCGACGGCATCGTCGATCAGGATCAGGTCGGCCGCCCCGGCCGCCGCCAGGGCGGCGGCGGGGTCGGCGACGCAGGTCACCGCCATCGGCGGGTCAAGGTGGGGCGCGATCGCCGCCGCCAGCGACGGATCGGGCAGGATCAGCAGCAGGCGGGGCGGCGTGGGGAGCGTCAGGATCCCCCCTCCTTGAGGTCTTCCCAGAATTCCTTGACCCGGGCGAAGAAGCCGTGGCTTTCCGGCGAATTGCCGCCCTTGCGCTCCTCGCCGGCCTTTTCGAACTCGCGCAGCAGCTCGATCTGGCGCGGGGTCAGGTTGACCGGGGTCTCGACCGTGGCCTGGATGAACATGTCGCCGCGCGCCGCGCTGCGCAGCACGCTCATCCCCTTGCCGCGCAGGCGGAACTGGTGGCCGGTCTGGGTGCCCTCGGGGATCGCCACCTTGGCCTTGCCGCCATCGATGGTCGGCACCTCGATGGTACCGCCCAGCACCGCCGTCACCATCGGGATCGGCACCCGGCAGAAGATGTTGGCGCCGTCGCGCTGGAACAGGCGATGGGGCCGGATCGACAGGAAGATGTAGAGGTCGCCCGACGGCGCGCCGCGCATGCCGGCCTCGCCCTCGCCCGACAGGCGGATGCGGTTGCCTTCCTCGACTCCGGCCGGGATGGTGACCGACAGCGACTTTTCCTTGCGCACCCGGCCGGTGCCGCCGCAGGAGCGGCACGGATCCTTGATGATCCGGCCCAGCCCCTGGCAGGTCGGGCAGCCGCGCTCGATGGTGAAGAAGCCTTGCTGGCTGCGCACCTTGCCGTGGCCGTGGCAGGTCGGGCAGGTCACCGGCTGGGCGCCGTCGCGGCCGCCCGAGCCCTTGCAATCCTCGCACACCGCCGAGGACGGCACCCGGATGGTGGTGGTCTTGCCGGCGAAGGCGTCCTCGAGCGAGATTTCCATGTCGTAGCGCAGATCGGCGCCGCGGCCGGAGGCCTGACCGCGCCGGCCGCCGCCCATCATCTCGCCGAACATCTCGTCAAAGATGTCGGCGAAACCGGCGGCGAAGCCGAAATCGCTGGCCCCGCCGCGCCCACCGCCCTGCTCGAAGGCGGCATGGCCGAAGCGGTCATAGGCGGACCGCTTCTGCTCGTCCTTGAGGACGTCGTAGGCCTCGTTGATTTCCTTGAACGTCTGCTCGGCCTTGGCATCGCCCGGATTGCGATCGGGATGATATTTCATGGCCATCTTGCGATAGGCCTTTTTGATCTCGTCGGCCGAGGCGCCGCGCCCGACGCCAAGAAGGTCGTAGTAATCCTGCTTGCTCATGCGCTTCGCTTGCTATCCGGAGCTGCCGAGGCGGGCGGCCCGCTTGGTCCCGCCCGCCTCGGGGGGGAAGACCAGCGTGCCGCCGCCGGAAAAAGCGGCCGGCGGAAATCCGCCGGCCGCGTCGTGGTTCAGACCGGCTCAGCGGCCCTTCTTGTCGCCGTCGACTTCCTCGAAGTCGGCATCGACCACCTTCTCGTCACCGGCCTGGGCGCCGGCCTGACCGGCCTCGGCTCCCTCGGCGGCGGCGCCGGCCTGCTTGTACATCGCCTCGCCGAGCTTCATCGAGCTCTGCATCAGCGCCTCGGTGGCGGCCTTCAGCGCGGCGGCGTCATCGCCGTCGAGCACGGCGCGCACCGCCTGGATGTTGCGCTCGACCTCGCCCTTGAGGTCGGCCGGCGCCTTGTCGCCGAACTCCTTGAGGCTCTTCTCGGTCGAGTGGATCAGCGAATCGGCCTGGTTGCGGGCCTCGATCAGCTCCTTGCGCTTCTTGTCCTCGGCGGCATGGGACTCGGCGTCCTTGACCATCTTTTCGATGTCGGCGTCGGACAGGCCGCCCGAGGCCTGGATGCGGATCTGCTGTTCCTTGCCGGTCGCCTTGTCCTTGGCGCTGACATTGACGATGCCGTTGGCGTCGATGTCGAAGGTGACCTCGACCTGCGGCACGCCGCGCGGCGCGGCCGGAATGCCGACCAGATCGAACTGGCCCAGCATCTTGTTGTCGGCGGCCATCTCGCGCTCGCCCTGGAACACCCGGATCGTCACCGCGGTCTGGTTGTCCTCGGCGGTCGAGAACACCTGGCTCTTGCGGGTCGGGATGGTGGTGTTGCGGTCGATCAGGCGGGTGAACACGCCGCCCAGGGTCTCGATGCCGAGCGACAGCGGGGTGACGTCGAGCAGCAGGACGTCCTTGACCTCGCCCTTCAGCACGCCGCCCTGGATCGCGGCGCCGATCGCCACCACTTCGTCCGGGTTGACGCCCTTGTGCGGGTCACGGCCGAAGAATTCCTTCACCACTTCCTGGATCTTCGGCATGCGGGTCATGCCGCCGACCAGGATCACCTCGTCGATCTCGCTGGCCTTGACGCCGGCATCCTTGAGGGCCGCCTTGCACGGCTCGATGGTGCGGGCGACCAGATCCTCGACCAGGGCTTCCAGCTTGGCGCGGGTCAGCTTGATGTTGAGGTGCTTGGGGCCCGAGGCGTCGGCGGTGATGAAGGGGAGGTTGACCTCGGTCTGCATCGCGGAGGACAGCTCGATCTTGGCCTTTTCCGCCGCTTCCTTGAGGCGCTGGAGGGCCAGACGGTCCTTGCGCAGGTCGATGCCCTGCTCCTTTTTGAACTCGTCGGCGAGGTAGTCGATGATGCGGGCGTCGAAATCCTCGCCGCCGAGGAAGGTGTCGCCGTTGGTGGACTTCACCTCGAACACGCCGTCGCCGATTTCCAGCACCGAGACGTCGAAGGTGCCGCCGCCGAGGTCATAGACCGCGATGGTGCCGGTGCCCTTCTTCTCCATGCCGTAGGCCAGCGCGGCGGCGGTCGGCTCGTTGATGATGCGCAGGACCTCAAGGCCGGCGATGCGGCCGGCGTCCTTGGTGGCCTGACGCTGGGCGTCGTTGAAGTAGGCCGGGACGGTGATCACCGCCTGGCTGACGGTTTCGCCGAGATAGGCTTCGGCGGTTTCCTTCATCTTCTGCAGGATGAAGGCGGAAATCTGGCTCGGGCTGAACTTGCCGTCGCGCACCTCGACCCAGGCGTCGCCATTGTCGCCGCCGACGATGTGATAGGGGACGAGGTCGATGTCCTTCTTGGCGACCGGATCATCGAAACGGCGGCCGATCAGGCGCTTGATCGCGAACAGGGTGTCGGTGGGGTTGGTCACCGCCTGGCGCTTGGCCGGCTGGCCGACCAGCCGCTCGCCGGAATCGGTGAACGCCACCATCGACGGAGTGGTGCGCATGCCCTCGGCGTTCTCGATGACCTTGGCCGCCTTGCCTTCCATCACGGCAACGCACGAATTCGTGGTGCCCAGGTCGATGCCGATAACTTTGCTCATGTCATCCTCATTCCTGCTCGGCAGATCCCCGGGGCCCTGCTGGCTGCGGCAGCCGCCCCGCGACCCCCTTCCGGGTTGAATCGCTTAAATCCGTTCGGGAAAAGGCCGGTGGGCCCTTGCCCTCGCCGCCTTATATAGGGCGGGGGCGGAGGCGTGCAACCATGGCAAAATGATGGCGGAGGCGCGGCCCGCACCGGAGCGGACCGCCGCCGGCGGCGAAACGGGCGATTTGTCTTGCCAGCGGCGGGGAGGCTTGGCATGACAACGGGATCCTCCCCCCAGTCCGGCCCCCGCTCCGATGCCCCCACGCTGGTCCTCCGCTTTCGCCGCCTATCTGGACCGGCGGGTGTTGCAGATGCTGGTGCTTGGTTTCGCCAGCGGCCTGCCGCTGCTGCTGACCTTCTCCACCCTGTCGGCCTGGCTGAAGACCGAGGGGATCGGGCGGGCGACCATCGGCGCTTTCGCCCTGGTCGGCACCCCCTATGCGCTGAAATTCCTGTGGGCGCCCTTGATCGACCGGCTGTCGCTGCCGCTGCTGACCCGGCGGCTGGGGCGGCGGCGCGGCTGGGGGCTGCTGATCCAGACCCTGCTGATCGCGGCGGTGCTGGCGCTGGGGTCGAGCGACCCGGTCGGCGACATCGGCCTGACCGCGCTGCTGGCGGTGACGGTGGCGGTGCTGTCGGCCAGCCAGGACGTGGTGATCGACGCCTTCCGGGTCGAGACGCTCGACCCCGACACCCAGGGGCCGGGGGCCGGCGCGGTCCAGGTCGGCTACCGGGTGGCGATGCTGGTGTCGGGGGCGGGGGCGCTGCTGATCGCCTCGACCTGGGGCTGGTTCGCCGCCTACGCCACCATGGCCGGGCTGCTGACCCTCGGCATGGCGGTGTTTCTGTTCGGGCGCGAGCCGATCCCCCGGATCTCGCCCGAAACCCTGGCGCGCGAACGCGCCATCGCCGACCTGCTGGCCCGCCGCCCCGGGTTGCAGGGCCCGCTCGGGCGGCTGCTGGCCTGGCTGCATGCGGCGGTGGTCGGCCCGTTCGCCGATTTCATGACCCGGCCGGGCTGGATCGCCATCCTGCTGTTCGTGGTCGGCTACAAGCTGGGCGAGGCGATGGCCGGGACGATGGCCACCCCGCTTTACATCGAGACCGGCTTCAGCCTCGAGGAAATCGCCTGGGTCAGCAAGATCTTCGGCTTCAGCGCCACCATCGTCGGCACGGTGATCGGCGGCGCGCTGGTGGTCCGGCTGGGGGTGATGCGGGCGCTCTTGCTGTTCGGCGTGCTGCAATCGCTCGGCAACCTCGCCTATGTCGTCCAGGCGATGGCCGGGCACAACATCGCCGCGCTGGCCGCCTGCGTGCTGGTCGAGAACCTGACCTCGGGGATGGCCGGCTCGGCGCTGGTGACGTACCTGTCCGGCCTGTGCAGCGCCGCCTACACCGCGACCCAATACGCGCTGCTGTCGTCGCTGAGCGCGGTGGGGCGGACCCTGTTCGCCTCGACCAGCGGCTGGCTGGCCGATCAGGTCGGCTGGGTCGAATTCTTCCTGCTGACCACGGTGGCGACCCTGCCGGCGCTGCTGATCCTGCCCTGGCTGGCCCGGCGCGCCCGCGCGCTCGCCACCGAGGAGGGTTGAATCCAAAGCCCGGGCGAGCGATGCTCAGCCCCAACCTGCGGCAGGACAGCGGGGAGTTTCGCCCTGCCCCGGTCGTATTCTTCCGGCGGCACGGCCAGCCGCGCCGCCCTTTCCCTCGCGACCGCACCCCCCCGGGCACGGTCGTGGCCCGCGGTCCCGGGGCGCCCAGCCGGCGCCCGCACACCGCTTTCATAGATCAGGACTGACCAAACCCATGGACCTCAAGAAGATTCCGATCGGCAAGAACCCGCCCCGCGACGTCAACGTGATCGTCGAGATCCCGTTGAACGGCAACCCGGTGAAGTACGAGATCGACAAGGAATCGGGGGCGATGTACGTCGACCGGTTCCTCAATACCGCGATGTATTATCCGGTCAATTACGGCTTCGTGCCGCACACCCTGTCCGACGACGGCGACCCGGTCGACGTGATGGTGGTCGGCCGCACCCCGGTGGCGGTCGGCGCGGTGATGCGCTGCCGTCCGATCGGCGTGCTGCTGATGGAGGACGAGGGCGGCATGGACGAAAAGATCCTGGCCGTGCCCCATTCCAAGCTGCTGCCCTATTACGACGGCGCCACCAGCCACGAGGACCTGCCCAAGATCCTGCTCCAGCAGATCGAGCACTTCTTCATCCACTACAAGGACCTGGAAGTCGGCAAGTGGGTCCAGCTCAAGGGCTGGGGCGGCCCGGAAAAGGCCGGCGAGATCATCCAGCAGGCGATCGATCGCGCCCAGGCCCAGAAGGCCGCCAAGAAGAAATAACGACCGGGTAAAAAATGCCCCCCGGTAGCGCGCCGCTGCCGGGGGAGCGCCGCCCCGCCGCGTCCCGTGGCGCGTTTTCCGGCGGCGACAGCATGGCACGGACCATGCATTGAAAACCGGCAACCCCGTTCCCGAGGTGCCTCATGTCGGTTTCCGCCACATCGCCGACCCCTTCGGCGTCGACCGCCGCCACGTCCTCCCCGGTCTACAACCCGGTGGAAGCGCTGGTGCCGGTGCTGCCGTCGGAAAACGCGGAAACCGCGCGGGCGGCCGGGCAGATCGGCGACAACGGCCTGCCGATGTTCGACGGCGACGACGGGCCGTCCTTCAGCGACCTGCTCGACATCATCAACCCGCTCCAGCACATTCCCCTCGTCAGCGACATCTACCGCGAGGAAACCGGCGACAAGATCGGCGTCGGCGCCCGGCTGGTCGGCGGTGCCCTGTTCGGCGGCCCGCTCGGGCTGATCGGCGCCGCGGTCAATTGCGTGATGGAGGAAGGCACCGGCGCCACCGCCGGCGGCCATGTCCTGGCCCTGTTCAAGGATGACGCCGCCGCCAGCGACACCAAGCTGGCCGCCGCCAAGCCGGCCGATCCGGCCGCCACCAGCGCGGGCGGCACGGCGACCGCCGCCGCCACCGTGGCCGCCGCCGACGGCGCCGCGACCAGCGCCGCCGGCAACGGATCGGCTTCCTCCTCCGCCGCCGCTCCCGGCGGCGGGACCGGGACCGCCCCCCCCGGCGGCAACGGCGAGCGCGGCCGGATGGCCCTGCTCGACAACCTGATCGGCGGCGAGGCGACGGCCCCGGCCGCCGCGCCGCGTCCGACGGTGGCCACCACGCCGATCGCCGCCCCGGCCCAGGTGGCCCAGAACGACGGCGCCGCCAGCCCCGCCGCCGCCACCGTCAGCGACGCCGCCAACCCGACCCGGCTGACCCCGGAGGCCTCCACCCGGCCGCTGAAGATGCCGATGCGGACGGTGCCGAGCGCCACCCGCGATCCGCCCCGGATCACCGGCTCGCTGTCGAGCAGCGGCGCCCATTCCGCCCTGCCGATCACCGGCCAGCGGCCGCAGACCAGCCTGATCGCCCCGTCGGCGGCCGGCTCGATGGTTTCGGCCCAGTCCGAGGCCGGCGCCACCACCCCGGTCACCGGCGGCCCGTCGCTGACCGCCACCACCGAGCCGGTCAAGGCCCCCGCCGCCGCGCCCGCACCCCGCACCGTCACCGATCCGCGCGCCGCCACCGCCGCCCCGGCCGGCAACAACGACTGGTTCGCCGCGGCGATGACCAACGGCCTCGACAAATACGAACGCAGCACCGGCCGCAAGCTCCAGGCCGACCCCAACGCCGCTGGCGCCACCGCGCCCTGAGCCGGCGGGATCAGCCCACCAGCGCCCGCTCCAGCCGCGCCCACCCGGCCGCGTCGCCGGGCAGGCCGAACCGCAGCCAGTCGGGCCGGTCGGCGAACGCCCGCACCAGAATCCCCTGCCGCCCCAGCCGCTCCCACCATTCTGCCGCGCGGGGATGGGCCACCAGCCTGAACAGATCGGTGCCGCCGACCGGGGCGAACCCCGCCGCCGTCAGCCGCGCCGCCAGCCGCGCCGCATCCGCCGCCAGCCGGTGGCGGGTCGCCTCGGCCCAGGCGGCATCGCCATAGGCGGCGGCGCCGACCGCCAGCGCCGGCCCCGACACCGCCCACGGCCCCAGCCGCGCCGCCAGCGCCTCGGCCAGCCCGGCCTCGACGGTGGCCAGCAGCCCCAGCCGCAGCCCGGCCCGGCCGTAGAACTTGCCGAACGAGCGCAACACCACCGCTCCGGCCGGGGCCAGCGGGATCAGCGACAGGTCGGGGGTCGGATCGGCGAAGGCCTCGTCCACCACCACCAGCCCGCCGGCGGCGGCGAACCGCCCGGCCAGTTCGACCAGTTGCGCCGGGGCGAGCCGGCGGCCGTCGGGATTGTTGGGATTGACCACCACCAGCACCCCGGCCGGATCCGCCCCGGCCGGATCGGCGGCGCGGCGCACCGCATGGCCGGCGGCGTCCCAGGCCCGGCCATGCTCGGCATAGGTGGGGGAGAGAATGGTGACCGGCCCCGGCCGGCGCAGCCAGGGCAGATGCTGGATCAGCGCCTGCCCGCCCGAGGCGGCGACCAGCCGCACCGGCTCGGGCGCGGCGAAGGCCCGCCGCGCCGCCGCCAGCAACGCCTGCTCGGCCTCGTGCCCGGGCAGGCGCGACCAATCGGCCTCGGTCAGCGGCGGCAGCGGATAGGGCTGGGGATTGATCCCGGTCGACAGATCGAGCCAGCCCGCCTCCGGCCGTCCCCAGCGCGCCGTCGCGGCGGCAAGGTCGCCGCCATGCGGCGGCAGGGCGGCGGACGAACCGGACATCGGGGGCCTCCGAAACAGGGCACGGCCGTACAGGGAAGCAGGCCGCCCGGCCGGGGTCAACCGCGTTCGGCGCGACCGTCACTTTCCCGTCATTTTTGGCCAAGGCGGTTTACAGCGCCGGGAGCGGCTGATATAGGGAGCGCGGTTTTGTCGGAGCGCAGCAACGCGTCGTGCGGGCTGGCTGGGGGGCGAGGCCCCCGGTCCGGGGATGAGCCCGTCTGGTTCGGATTCCGGCGCCGCCGCCGCTCCCCACGCCCGCTCCACGGATGATCCCACCATGAAGATTCTCGCCTGTAACAGCAACCGGCCGCTCGCCGAAGCGATCGCCGAATATCTCAACATGTCCCTGACCAAGGCGGTGGTCCGCCGCTTCTCCGACATGGAGGTGTTCGTCGAGATCCATGAAAACGTCCGTGGCGAGGACGTGTTCCTGATCCAGTCGACCTGTTTCCCGGCCAACGACAATCTGATGGAACTGCTGGTGACGCTCGACGCGCTGCGGCGCGGCTCGGCGCGGCGCATCACCGCAGTGATCCCCTATTTCGGCTATGCCCGCCAGGACCGCAAGTCGAGCCCGCGCTCGCCGATCTCGGCCAAGCTGGTCGCCAACCTGATCACCACCGCCGGCGCCAACCGGGTCGTCACCCTTGATCTGCATTCCGGCCAGATCCAGGGCTTCTTCGACATTCCGCTCGACAACCTCTATGCCGCCCCGGTGTTCGTCAACGACATCCGCGCCCATTACACCGGCGACGACATCATGGTGGTGTCGCCCGACGTCGGCGGCGTGGTCCGCGCCCGCGCCATCGCCCGCCGCATCGACGCCGACCTCGCCATCATCGACAAGCGGCGCGAAAAGGCCGGCGTGTCCGAGGTGATGAACATCATCGGCGACGTGCGCGGCCGCCGCTGCATCATGGTCGATGACATCGTCGATTCGGCCGGCACCCTGTGCAACGCCGCCGAGGCGCTGATGAAGGCCGGGGCCAGCTCGGTCTCCGCCTACGTCACCCACGGCGTGCTGTCGGGCGGCGCGGTCGCCCGCGTCACCGCCTCGCCGCTGACCGAACTGGTGATCACCGATTCGATCCCCGCCACCGAGGCGGTGTCGCTGGCCCACAATATCCGCCACGTCACCATCGCCCCCCTGATGGCCGAATCGATCCAGCGCATCAGCGAGGAACGCTCGGTCTCCAGCCTGTTCGACTGAGGCATCGGAGGAGGTAAAGCGGGCGCCGCCCGCACCCGCCAGGAGGCCGAGCCTCCTGGACCTCCCTTCCCTTGCCGCCTCGGAACACCACCAATTCCGCCCTTTGTCCGTAGCCAGCCCGGAACGGTCGCCCTATGATTGCAGGCGGCCTGTGGGGGAGGAACGGTGCAACGGCAAACGTGGCTGGACTGGCTGGTCCTCGGCCTTAATGCCGCCTATGACGCGATCCGGGAGCGTACTCCCGAGACTCTGCGGCCGCTGTTCGACCCGATTCCCAATTGGGTGGTGCTGGCCGGGGCGTTGATTGGTCTGCTGGTCTGGAAGCATCGGTCGATCAGAACCGCCTATCTCTGGCTGTTCGATCGTCGGAAATTCATGGGGGAGCAGCCGGCCACCCAGGCCGATTTCGACAAGATCCTCGCTGAACTTAAACGACAGCGCGATCCCGCCGCACCGCCCCTCTCGGCCGAAACCGAACAACGGCGCAACGAGGCGGCCCGCGCCATCGTCACCGACGCCACCCCCGCCAACCTTCGCGCGGTGCGACAGATCGAAGCCGGCGATCTGACCGGTGCCGTCGTCACCCTCAAGGACGCCGCCCGCGCCGAAACCGAGGCCGCCGCCGACAAATGGCGCCAGATCGGCGATCTGCTGCGCGGGATCAACACCGCCGAGGCCCGCAATGCCTACCAACAGGCATTCCACCTGCAGCCAGACGACACCTGGACCGCGATCATCCTGGCGGAATTGTGCGACGAGGCGGGCGATCTGACCGCCGCCCTCGCCGCCGCCAATGCCGCAATACATACCGCAACATCCGACCGCGGCCGGATGGTCATCAACAACACCCTGGGAGACCTAAAACAGCAATCCGGCGATCTGGACGCCGCCCGGCGCCAGTTCGAGGCCGGTCTGGCGATCAGCGAGCGCCTCGCCCGCGACAATCCCTCCAGCACACAGGCCCAACGCGATCTCTCTGTCAGCCACAACAAACTCGGCGAAATCGCCCAACAGGCCGGCGACCTCGACGCCGCCCAACGCCAGTTCGAGGCCGACCTCGCGATCAGCGAGCGCCTCGCCCGCGAGAATCCCACCAGCACACAAGCCCAACGCGACCTCTCGGTCAGCCATGAGAAACTCGGCGACGTCGCCCGGGAAGCCGGCGATCTCGACGCCGCCCGACGCCAGTTCGAGGCCGCCCTCGCGATCCGCGAGCGCCTCGCCCACGACAATCCCGCCAGCGCCGAGGCCCAACGTGACCTCTCAGTCAGCCACAATAAACTCGGCACCATCGCCCAAGAGGCCGGCGATCTCAACGCCGCCCGGCGCCAGTTCGAGGCCGCTCGCGCAATTCGCGAGCGCCTCGCCCACGGCAATCCGACCAGCGCACAGGCCCAACGCGACCTATCGATCAGCCACGAGAGACTCGGCGGCATCGCCAGCGAGACCGGCGATCCCGACGCCGCCCGGCGCCAGTTCGAGGCCGCTCTCGCGATCCGCGAACGCCTCGCTCGCAACAATCCCACCAGCGCCCAAGCCCAATGCGACCTCTCGATCAGCCACAACAAACTCGGCACCATCGCCCAAGAGGCCGGCGATCTCGACGCCGCCCGGCGCCAGTTCGAGGCCGCTCTCGCGATCAGCGAACGCCTTGCCCGCGACAATCCCACCAGCGCACAGGCCCAACGCGACCTCTCGGTCAGCTTCAGCAAACTCGGCGACATCGCCCGAAAAATCGGCGATCTCGACACCGCCCGACACCAGTTCGAGACCGTTCTCGCGATCAGCGAACGTCTCGCCCGCGACAATCCCACCAGCGTACAGACCCAACGCGACCTCTCGATCAGCCACAACAAACTCGGCACCATCGCCCAAGAGGCCGGCGATCTCGACACCGCCCGACTCCAGTTCGAGGCCGACCTCGCGATCAGCCAGCGCCTCGCCCGCGACAACCCCGCCATCGCACAGGCCCAACGCGACCTCTCGGTCAGTTACGAACGGCTGGGCGATCTGGCCGAGCGAGCGGGGCGGCGGGTGGAAGCGATCCGGCGTTATCGGCAAAGCCTGCCGCTGGCCCGCGCCCTGGCGGAGCAACACCCCGACCACCCAGGATTCCGGCGCGATCTCAGCGAGACCGAACGCCGCCTTGCCGAGCTGGAACGCACCGCACGATAAAAGCGGGGGGATCCAAGGGCCTGTGGCCCTTGGCGGGTCCGGGCGGAGCCCGGGTCACCGCCGCGAGGCGGACTCTTTCTGCCGCAATTCGGCCAGAATGGGCGATTAGCCTCGCCCGTGATAGAGGGTTGCCAGAACGGCATTAGGTGATCACAGTCACAGCCTGCGGCCTGGGCATTGCCTAGCCTGGGGCCTTGATCCGGCCGGGCCGGGTTTTCCCCTCCCGATCGCAAGAGGAACGACGATGAGACCCATTACCTTGATTGCCGCCCTTTCCCTGGTTCTGATCGGCGCCACCGGCTGCTCCGACATGCGGCCGTGGCAGCAGCGCACCTTGTCGGGCGCGGCGATCGGCGCCGCCGCCGGTGCCGGCATCGGCTATCTCGCCGGCGGGCCGCTGGTCGGTGCCGCGGTCGGCGGCGTCACCGGCGCCGCGATCGGCGGCTTGACCAGCCCGGAAATGTCGGCCCACCGCCAGTAATGCGCCGACAGAAACCCCGCTCCACCGCCGACACGGTGGGGCGATGACCTCCCGCCGCGTCCTGCTGGGCGCGGGCTTGGCCGGTCTGGCCCTCACCGCCCTGCCCGGGCGCGGGGGCGCCGCCGCGCCGTTGCGGCTGGCCGCGCTGGGGGATTCGCTGACCGCCGGCTACGGCCTGCCGGCGGCGGCGGCCTTTCCCGCCCGGCTGGAGGCGGCGTTGCGGGCTGAGGGCCGCGCGGTGCAGATCAGCAACGCCGGGGTGTCGGGCGACACCAGCGCCGATGGGCTGGCCCGGCTCGACTGGGTGCTGTCGGAGCGGCCGCAGCGGGCGATCGTCGAACTGGGCGCCAACGACGCCCTGCGCGGGCTTGATCCCAAGCTGACCGAAGCCAACCTCGCCACCATCCTGACCCGGCTGGCCGAGGCGGGGATTCCCACCCTGCTGGCGGGGATGCTGGCGCCGCCCAATTACGGCCGCGCCTATGAATCCGCCTTCAACGCGCTCTATGCCCGCCTCGCTCAGGCCCACAAGGTGGTGCTGTACCCGTTCTTCCTCGACGGGGTCGCCGGCCATCCCGAGCTGAACCAGCCGGACGGGCTGCATCCGACCGCCCAGGGGGTCGAGACCATCGTCGCCCGCATCCTGCCGGCGGTGCGAACCCTGCTCGACCATCCACCGGTCCCGGCCCGCGCCGGATGATCCGGCTGTTCGTCGGGCTCGACCTGCCGGGCGATCTGGCCGAACGGCTGGCCGGGCTGACCGCCGGACTGCCGGGGGCGCGGCGGATCGAACCGGAAAACCTGCATCTGACCCTGCGCTTCGTCGGCGAGATCGACGAGGCCACCGCCGCCGACCTCGACCTCGCCCTGACCCGGGTCGAGGCGGCACCGTTCACCCTGACCCTGACCGAACTCGGCCTGTTCGGCGACCGCCACCGCGCCCGCACCCTGTGGCGCGGGGTCGAAGCCAGCCCGCCGCTGCGCCGGTTGGCCGGACGGATCGAGGCGGCGGCGACCCGGGTCGGGCTGGCGGCCGAGACCCGGCGCTTTACCCCGCACATCACCCTGGCCCGGCTCGACTCGGTCCGGCCGGAGCGGCTGCAACGGGCCTTGGCGGTGCCGCCACCACCCGAGACGCTGGCGGTCGAGGCCTTCACCCTGTTCCAGAGTCACCTGTCGCCGCACGGCGCCCAGTATGAACGGCTGGTCAGCTATCCGCTGACGGCGGCCGGATCGGTGCCGGGCGGCTTGTCCGGCGGCGGGGCGTTCGAGTAAAGTCGCGCCCCGTACCGTCCGGAGGAATCATGTCCGACCGCATCCTGATCGTCGATTTCGGCTCGCAGGTGACCCAGTTGATCGCGCGCCGGGTCCGCGAATCCGGTGTCTATTGCGAAATCCACCCGTTCAATCGCGTCACGGTCGAATCGATCCGCGCCTTCGCCCCGAAGGGGGTGATCCTGTCGGGTGGTCCGGCCTCGGTGACCGAGGCCGGCTCGCCGCGCGCGCCCGAGGGGCTGTTCAGCCTCGGCCTGCCGGTGCTCGGCATCTGTTATGGCCAGCAGACGATGTGCGCCCAGCTGGGCGGCACGGTCGAGCCGGGCCATGACCGCGAATTCGGCCGCGCCGTGGTGACCCAGCTCGCCCCCTGCACCCTGTTCGACGGGATCAGTTCCGACAACGGCGCGCTGGAAGTGTGGATGAGCCACGGCGACCGCGTCACCGCCCTGCCGCCCGGCTTCCGGGTGGTCGGCGCGTCGGAGGGCGCGCCGTTCGCGGCGATCGCCGACGACGCCCGCCATTTCTACGGCGTGCAGTTCCACCCCGAGGTGGTGCACACCCCGCGCGGGCGGGAATTGCTGGCCAACTTCACCCATCGCATCTGCGGCTGCGGCGGCGATTGGACGATGAAGGCGTTCCGCGCCCACGAGATCGAACGGATTCGCGCCCAGGTCGGTAGCGGCCGGGTGATCTGCGGCCTGTCGGGCGGGGTGGATTCCTCGGTGGTGGCGGCGCTGCTGCACGAGGCGATCGGCGAGCAGTTGGTCTGCGTGTTCGTCGATACCGGCCTGCTGCGGGCGGGCGAGGCGGATCAGGTGGTGGCGCTGTTCCGCGACCGCTTCAACATCAAGCTGGTGCACAAGGACGCTTCCGCGCTGTTCCTGTCGAAGCTGGCCGGGGAAACCGACCCGGAGAAGAAGCGCAAGATCATCGGCGCCACCTTCATCGACGTGTTCGAGGCCGAGGCCCGCGCCGTCGGCGGGGCGGAATTCCTGGCCCAGGGCACGCTGTACCCCGACGTGATCGAATCGGTCAGCTTCACCGGCGGCCCGTCGGTGACGATCAAGAGCCACCACAATGTCGGCGGCCTGCCCGAGCGGATGAACATGAAGCTGGTCGAGCCGCTGCGCGAATTGTTCAAGGACGAGGTGCGGGTGCTCGGGCGCGAACTGGGCCTGCCCGACGAGATGGTCGGCCGCCACCCCTTCCCCGGCCCGGGCCTTGCGATCCGCATCCCCGGCCAGGAACTGACCCGCGAGCGGCTGGACATCCTGCGCGCGGCCGACGCGATCTATCTCGACGAGATCCGCAAGGCCGGCCTCTACGACGTGATCTGGCAGGCGTTCTGCGTGCTGCTGCCGGTGCGGACGGTGGGGGTGATGGGGGATTCCCGCTCCTACGACTACGCCTGCGCGCTGCGGGCGGTGACCAGCACCGACGGGATGACCGCCGATTTCTACCCGTTCGACATGGCCTTCCTCGGCCGGGTGGCGAACCGGATCATCAACGAGGTCAAGGGCATCAACCGCGTGACCTACGACGTGACCAGCAAGCCGCCGGGGACGATCGAGTGGGAATGAGTTTTCAAGGGGTTAGGTGAAAGCCTAACCCCTTGAGCCGCTCCTCCGGGACGCGGGAGACCGGACCATCAGGACCGACTGTGGGGACCCCTGTGCATCAGGAGGTCCCGATGGGGGTTCACAAGCGTTCTGGATCAAGCACTTGGCAGTGCGCGTTCGTGATGGACGGCGAACGGGTCCGTGCAACCACCGGCACCGGGCATCGACGTGCCGCCGAGATTGAAATGCTGGGCCTAACGGTAGTTTACGCGCCAACTAAACAGAGGTCACCCTCACATGACCACGGTCGAACAAAGCGACTTTGACCTTGATGGTAGAATCGATAACGGACAGGTCAGCTGCAAGAGCAGTTACCTCTTCACCCGTGACATTCCAGCCGCAGATAACGCCTGTAACAGTAGAAGGGTGAATTGATCGCAGATGTATCTTTCCATCCTCACTGAGCAAGCAAGCTGAAAGGGCACTTACCACTCGCCACTCTCGCTCATAACTCCAGTCCCGAAATTTGCAAAAAAAGAGATTGTCTTGAGTGCAGGGATCATGAGTCATTCCCACAATATCTTCTACGTAGTTCACTGGCTTTAGGACGTTCAGACTGCCAGTAGGATCGTTCTGAAATTCGCGATCAAGGCCCTCAAATTGGACGACGTAACCTTTTGCCTGCGCTCCGTAGTGTGCCCACATTGGAAGAGAGTCAAATCTCTCGGTCAGAGACAGTACTCCGACCCGGGATCGTATGAGCGAGATTGTTCTTAATAACTGTTTCTCCATAAAATCAAGATCGTCATAGACCGGCAACGCCAGAGTTCGATTTGCTTGTTCAATAGTTTTTGGACGAGATATGATACGCGTTTCCGGCGAAAGCAAACGAAGCACGGCTTCCTGACAACCTAACCATTCAAATTGCTCTGCCGTATAACCATTCTCTCGTACAGCAACGAGTGACGAGCCCACCGCTTCTCTATTCATGTACGGGACAAGTTATGATGGATCATTTAATTCAGATATCCTTGTGAATTTTATTGATCCGCGGGCTATGGCTCGGACTGCCGCTTGGCTGCCTACGAACTTATAAAGCTTCATTATTAAGCTCCTCCACACGGTTCTGTTCTCGGGAGATCATTTACGACACCACCGTAGTTTTATACCGTGTCGGTGGCACGGCGCGGTCAGTGCAGGAGAAATGGACCGAGCGATGTCGGTCGTCCCTAAAACCGCGGAATTTCTCGAACGGCCAAAATCCCCCTTGAAATCAAGAGCTATGCCCATCTGACGGTTCGAGCGAACGGCAGTTTGTATAAGAACCAGAATTCTCTAATTATAATCAATTAATCGCTTGGCAAAGAAGAGGAAATTTGAATGGGAGTGATGAGTAAAGCGGCGACAATGGGCGCCGGACCAACATTCGCAGCCTCATCGAGAGCCACACACGAATTGTGAAGACCGGCACACCTGCCGAGGCGCGGGAAGATCTTGAGCGGGAAAGCCGATTCCGCAATGGCGGTATTTTTCAAGAGGTCGGCCCGCGCGGCGCCGGCATGGGCCGCGACACCGATACCGCCCGCCGCCTCTCCGCATCTGGCGACCGTTGGAAGCCAGTCTCCCAAGGCTCTGACCTCTGACACGGAAATAACGTTTGAGCCTGTCTGCCGCCTATGTGCTCGGGTATCACGGTTGCCCGAGGGAAATTGGAGAAAAGGCCGTCGGTGGGCAGAGAGCGGTTCGCAATTCAGCCTGCATCACGGGAATCTTCATCCCGAGGTGACGACCTCATACCGTCCATAACCCGCCCCCCTAAAAACAGCGGAGGCCCGGAGGCGCCGCCTCCGGGCGGGGTGCGGGGCGGCAGCCCCGCTTCTGCCCCCCTACCCCACCCGCAGGGTATCGAGGAACCGCCCGACCTCGCCGCGCAGTTGGTCGGAATTGCGGGCCAGCGCGCTGGAGGCGGTCAGCACCTGCTCGGCGGCGGTGCCGGTTTCGCCGGCCTGACGGTCGATCGCGGCGATATCCGCCGATACTTCCTGGGTGCCGCGCGCCACCTCCTGGACATTGCGGGCGATCTCGCCGGTGGCGGCGCCCTGCTGCTCGACCGCCGCCGCGATGCTGGCGGAGATGTGCCGCACCTCGTCGATCACCGCGCGGATGCCGCCGATCGCCTCGACCGCGCGGCGGGTTTCCTCCTGCACGGTGGCGATCTGGCCGGAGATCTCGTCGGTGGCCCGCGCGGTCTGGTTGGCGAGGCTTTTGACCTCGCCCGCCACCACCGCGAAGCCCTTGCCGGCATCGCCGGCCCGCGCCGCCTCGATGGTGGCGTTCAAGGCCAGCAGGTTGGTCTGGGCCGCGATATCGGTGATCAGCCCGATCACGTCGCCGATCCTGCCCGCCGAGCGGGCCAGCCCCTCGACCATCGCGTTGGTGCCGTGGGCCTGTTCGGCGGCGGCGGCGGAGATCCGCGCCGCCTCGCTGACCTGCCGGTTGATCTCGCCGATCGAGGCCGACAGTTCCTCGGTGGCGGTGGCCACCGTCTGGACGTTGGCGGAAGTCTGGCGCGACGAGGCGGCGACGCCCGAGGCGAGGGTCGAGCTGCGCTGCGCCCCGGCGCGCATGTCGCGGGCGATGTCCTGCATGCCGGCGGCCTGGGCCGAGACCCCCTCGACCATCTCCAGCATCGCCGCCTCGAAATGGTCAGCCACCGCCAGCGCGGCCTCGCGCCGCTGGGCGGCGGCGCGCGCCTCGCCCTCGGCGCGGTCGGCCTCCAACCCGCGCATCCGCAGGGCATTGTCCTTGAACACCCGGACCGCCTCGGCCATCTGGCCGATCTCGTCGTGGCGGCCGCTGCCGGGGATCTCGACCGCCAGATCACCGGCGGCGAGCCGCTCCATCGTCGCGGTCATCCGCCGGATCGGCCGCGACAGCGAGGCGCCGACCCAGGCCCCCACCCCGCAGATCAGCAGCATGATCGCCACCGCCGACAGTACCAGGGTATCGCGGGTCTGGCTGGCGGTGGCGACGATGGTGGCGTAGGGAACGCTGACGGCGAAGCCCCAGGTTTCGGGCGCCGCGCCGAAGCGCACCGGCACCATCAGCGCCACCATCCGCGCCCCGCTGACCGGGTCGAGATACTCGGTTTCGGCCGGCTGACCGGCGGCGACCCGGCGCAGCAGGTCCTTGGCCCAGGCATCGGCCGCCGGCTTGCCGAGGCGGGCCGAATCGGGATGGCCGACCCACTGCCCGTCCGAGGAGATCAGGCTGGCGAATCCGGTCCCCATCGGCCGCAGCGCCCCGAGCCGGGCCTGAAGGTCGGTCAGGCTGAGATCGGCGGTGATCACCCCCCGGGGGACACCGGCCACCGTCACCGGGGCGACCACGGTGGTCATCAGCACCGTCTTCTTGTCGACCTCGTAGGGATAAGGCGGGGTGATCGCCTCGCGTCGTTCGGCGATCGGGCGGTAATACCAGTCCTGTTCGGCGGGATCGCCGGTCAGCGGGGTCGGCTCGGCCGTCACCTGCCCATTGGAGCGGAAGACGTACAGCAGCGCCCGCCCGTCCTTGTCGCCGAGGGGGCCGCCGGCGTGGCGGGCCTCCTGGCCGTCGGCGCCGGGCTCGAGGCCGAGATAGATCCCGGTGATCGCCGGGGTCCGCTCCAGCGTCGCCTTCAGCGCCAGGACGGTGGCGGCGCGGTCGAAGCTGCCGCCGGCCAGGGCGCTGCCGATCCAGACGGCATTGGCCCGGGTGGCGGTCAGCGCCGATTCGATGGCGCGGGTGGTGGTTTCGGCCTCGCGGACCGCCTCGACCCGGATCAGATCGCGCGCAAATCGCTCGTCGGCATGAAACTGATAGTATGAAATAAACGCCGCCAGGGCGCCAAGACTGAGCAGCGCCACCGCCAACAGAGGAATAACAATCTTAGCGCGGATCGACAGAGCACGAACGTTCATTACCGCCTCGCGTCACGATATGGCGCCGGCCTGACTCCGTAAGCGCCGGCAATGACCTGACGACAGCGTCGTTTGATGCAAACGATACCACGGATCATCTTATCACGTCCGTCGGAGTGCCCAGGATGAAAGATCGGAGTCCGCCGGAAAGGCGGTGCGCCGCTACCCCCAAAGGAGGGGGGACGGGATCGAAATCGCGCGCGGATCATCCCTTGCGATGATCCGGCCTACCCTTCTGCACAGATGAAATCGGACGGGGCCTTGCCGCATTGTCGGGCGGTGGCGGGACACCTTCCCCCGCCCACCGGCCGCGGATTGCCCCCCTGACAGATCCACGGCCTTCCGCCGGACGACAGGCCGCCCCACACGCACTCCCCCCCGCGTGTGGGGCACTGTCGTTTGGGGCGGACGCGCCTCAGCCGCGCAGCCGGGCCTCGACCTCGGGCAGGGCCTCGGGGGTGCCGACATGAAACCAGTCGCCGTCATGGACGACCGCGCCCAGCCGCCCAGCCGCCAGGGCGCGGTCATAGAGCAGGTTGAGCGAGAACCGCCCCGCCGGCGCATCGGCGAACAGGCGGGGATGGAGGATCTGCACCCCGGTGAACAGATAGGGCGCCGATTCCGCCGTGCCGCGCCGGACCGGGATCCCGTCGGCGCCGAGGAAGAAGTCGCCCACCCCGTCATAGCCGACCGCCCGCGCCACCGGATGGAGCAGCAGCAGCGCGTCCAGCGTCGCGTCGTCCCAGGCGGCGCGCAGCCGCTCCAGCGCCGGCACCGCCCCGTCGCGCCACAGGATGTCGGCATTGACGACGTAGAACGCCTGATCGCCCAGCCGGGGCAGCGCGCGGGCGACGCCGCCGCCGGTTTCCAGCAATTCGTCCTCGGGCGACAGGGTGATGCCGGCCCGGCCGGCGAGATGGGCGGCGATCTGCGCGCCCAGCCAGTGGCAATTGACCACGATCTCGCCCACCCCGGCGGCGGCGAGGGCGTCGAGGGCGCGGTCGAGCATGCTGCGCCCGGCCACCTCGACCAGCGGCTTGGGCCGGGTCAGGGTGATCGGCCGCATCCGAAGCCCGAGCCCGGCGGCCAGCACCATCGCATGCGACGGCGCGGCGCTCATGGCGCCGGCACCCCACGGGTGGCGGGCGGGATCTCGCGCTCGAACCAGCCGGCCAGCGAGACCAGGGCGGGATGGGCCAGCGCCCGTTCCAGCAGGCGCCACACCCGGGGAATGTGGACCAGATAGCCGGGCTTGCCGTCGCGCCGGGCGAGGCGGGTGAAGATGCCGATCACCTTGGCGTGGCGCTGGGCCGCCATCACCGCCCACGAGGCGTCGAACACCACCCGGTCGAGCCCGACCCGGTCGAGCCAGCGCTGCTTCATCCGCTCGACCAGCAGCGGGTCGATGTCGCGGCGGGCATCCTCCAGCAGCGACATCAGGTCATAGGTGGCGGGGCCGGCCACCGCATCCTGGAAATCGAGCAGGCCGCAGCCGGCGAGGCCGGGCCGGTCGAGCCGCATCAGGTTATCGACGTGGAAGTCGCGCAGCACCAGGGTGGCCGGCGCCAGCCGGGCCAGCGGGAACAGGGTCCGCCACAGCCGGTGGTAATCCGCGCGCGCGGCGGCGGAGAGGTCGCGCCCGGCCACCGCCGGCAGATACCATTCGGTCAGCAGGCCGGCCTCGGTCAGCAGCTTTTCATCATCATAGGGGGCGAGACCGGGCGGGATCGCGTCGGGGCGGGTGGCGATCTCGGCCAGCACATCGGTGGCCAGGGCGTAGAGCCCGGCCTCGTCGGCCCCGGCGGCGAGACAGCGGGTATAGGTGTCGTCGCCGAGATCCTCCAGCAGCAGCAGGCCGTTGGCCTCGTCCACCGCCAGCAGGCGCGGCGCCGACAGGCCAAGCCCGACCAGATGGCGGGCCAGGGCGACGAACGGGCGGACGTCCTCCCGCGGCGGCGGCGCGTCCATCAGCACCGCGCGCTCGGCCCCCCGGCTCAGCCGGTGGTAATGGCGGAAGCTGGCATCGGCGGCGAGGGGCCGGATCTCGGCCTCGCCCCAGCCATGGGCGGCCAGGAAGGGACGGATCAGGGCGGCGCGGGCGGGGGTCACGAAATCAGGTCTCCGAGTCGGTCGGCCCAGGCGGGCGACGGGGTCAACAGGGCGCGGCGGGCGCCATCGGGCCCGCCCTCCGCCAGGGTCAGGTCGAGCCGGGCGGCCGGCAGCAGCCCGCCCAGCCGGTCGGGCCATTCGATCAGGCTGATGCCGTCGGCGAAGGCGTCGTCGATGTCGAGTTCGACCGCGTCGTCGGGGGCGTCGAGCCGGTAGAGGTCGAAATGCCACACCCGGCCGGCCGCGGTGTCATAGACCTGGACCAGGGTGAAGGTCGGGCTCGGCACCTCCTCGTCGGGACCGGTCAGGGCGCGGACGAAGGCGCGGGCCAGGGTGGTCTTGCCGGCCCCCAGCCCGCCGCGCAGGGCGATCACGTCGCCGGGGCGGGCGCGGGCCGCCAGCGCCCGGCCGAGCCGGCAGGTGGCGGCTTCGTCGGGCAGGGATACGGTGAGGGGGAGGCTCATCCGGCGCTCCGGTCAGGCCCCGGCGGCGCGGCGCGGCGCCAGCGGCCGGTCAGTCGAGGAAACGGGCGACGGTCTGGAGGAAATTGGCGACCGAGATCGGCTTGGCGATATAGCCCTCACAGCCGCCCTCGCGGATCTTCTCCTCGTCGCCCTTCATCGCGAAGGCGGTGACGGCGATCACCGGAATGGCGCGCAGGTCGCTGTCTTCCTTGAGGATCCGGGTGATTTCGAGCCCGGAGATCTCCGGCAGCTGGATGTCCATCAGGATCAGGTCGGGATGGTGGGCCCGGGCGATGTCGACCGCCTCGCGCCCGTCCTTGGTCTGCAACGTCTGGTAGCCATTGGCCTGAAGCAGATCGTTGAACAACTTCATATTGAGGTCGTTGTCTTCAACGATCAGCACTGTCTTCGCCATAATACCGCCTGCCCCGACGCTTCTTTCGCCTGCCGGCGCGCCACAGGGGATCGGCCGGCACGGCCTTTCGGCCGTGCGGGCCATCATCGCGTTTTCGGCGAAGGGAGTCAAACGGCGGTCGCGCGGAACAACCGAACACTTTGCCGCCGCCGCCGCCGACAACCTTCCGGGCAGGACATCACGCGCCGTCGTCGGGAAAATCGGCCCCGAGCGACACCGCCCGCCACGTTTCGAGATCACGCGACAGATCGCGGATCTTGGCCTCGGCGGTGGCGACCGCCTGACGGCCGAGCAGCAGATGCAGCGGCGGCTCGGCCGCCTCGACCGCCTGGATGATCGCGGCGGCGGCACGGACAGGATCGCCCGGCTGGCTGCCGCTGTAGCCCTGGATGGTGGCGCGGCGGGCCCCGGCGGTGTCGGCGTAATCCGCGATCGCCACCCGGGGGGTGCGCAGCGACCGGCCGGCCCATTCGGTGCGGAACGGACCGGGCTCGACCAGCGTCACCTTGATCCCGAGCGGAGCGGTCTCGCGCGCCAGCGCCTCGCACAGGCCCTCGACCGCGAACTTGCTGGCGTTGTAGTAGCCGATGCCGGGAAAGCCGGCCAGCCCGGCCATCGAGGACAGGGTCAGGATGTGGCCGCGCCGCCGCGCCCGCATCCCCGGCAGCACCGCCTTGGTGACGGCGGCCACCCCGAAGACATTGGTCTCGAACAGGTCGCGCACCGCCTCGTCCTCGCCTTCCTCGATCGCGGCGAGATAGCCGTAGCCGGCATTGTTGACCAGCACGTCGATCCGGCCGAAACGGGCCTCGGCCAGCCCCACCGCCTGGGCGATCTCGTCGGGGCGGGTGACGTCGAGCCGCGCCACCAGCGCGGCGGGATCGGTGGTGAATTCGGCCAGACTGGCCGGGTTGCGCGCGGTGGCGACGACGCGGTGGCCATGGGCCAGCACCGCGCGGGCCAGTTCGCGGCCCAGGCCGGCCGAGCAGCCGGTGATCAGCCAGACGGGAGAAGCTTCGGTCATCGCGGGTCCCTCCTTGGCCAGAGGCGCGGCCCGGACGGGCGGCGCCGGCGGCCTCAGCCTAGCCCCCGGGCCGGGCCGCTGTCACCCCCCCGGGGCGGAACCGGACGGCTACAGCACCAGCGGCGCGGCGGCGACGACGAGGCTGAGCGTCACCGCCACCGTCTCGGCCGGGCCGCCGGTGGTGACCAGACGCGGCCCGACATTGCGGCTGACCCACGGCCACAGCAGCGGCACGCCATAGCGGGTGCAGGAATCGAGCAGCAGATGCGAGCCGTAGCCGGCGGCGAAGGCGATGCCGAGATCGAGCGCGCCATCGACCCACAATTGGCCGGTGCGCAGCCACGAGGCCAGCACGATCGTTGCCACCGTGCCGCCCAGCAGCGGCCACAGCGAATGGGTCCACGGGCTGCGGTGGCCGCCCAGCATCGCCGCGGCGTAATAGGCCAGCACCGCCAGCGGCACGGTCAGCCGCGCCAGCGGCAGCGCCGGCCCCATCACCACGATCGCCCCGATCATGCCGAGGCTGAGCAGCAGCATCACCGTCTTGAGGCCGCTGCCGATGGTCGAGCCGCAATGGTCGAAATCGGGCAGCAGCGCCGCCCCCACCCCGACGGCGTAATAGAGCGGCAGACCGGCGGGGTCGAACGGGTGACCGGTATGTTTTCCTATAACCACCGCGACCGAGACCGAGGCCAGTCCCGCCGCCATGTGCGCCAGCGCTTTCAAGGAATTTCGTCCGAGGAGGAAAAGGGGGGCTGCTGGTAGCACGGTGAACACCTGATATCAAGCGCGATCCCCCGCCCCCCTACGGCTTGGCCTGAAAGCTATTGGGCTTTCGCCCAAACCCAACCGGGGCGATGCCCCGGACCCCCTTCATTTTCGAAAACAAAGGGGGTTCGGGGCATCGCCCCGAGCGGGCGCGGGCGGCAGCCCGCTTGGCGAAAGCCAAAGGCGCTCAACCTTCCAGCCAGCCGGCCACCACCGCCGGATCGGCCGGCAGCAGGGTACACAGGCCGCCGGTGAAGGCCAGCCACGCCGCCACCCGGTCGAGGGTGACGGTGGTCAGCAGGCGCTGCCCGCCGGCCATCGCCGCCATCATCTCGTCGGCGAGGCCGGAGCGTTCGGCTTCGAGCGGACCGAACTTGTTGACCACCACCAGATCGTCGCCGCGCGCGACGGCGCGGCGCACCACCCGGCAGGCCTCGGCCACCGCGCCGCCATCGACCGCGCAGGCGTCGCTCCGCCCCAGCTTCTGCATGATCGGCAGCCGTTCGCCGTCATCGAGCGCGACCAGCACCGCCTCGCCGCGCCGCCCCTGCTGGAGCAGCCCGCCGACGCGCAGGCCACGAGCCCGGGCCAGCGCCACCGCGTCCGCCAGCAGGTCCTGGGCGGTGGCGCCGGCCGGAAGCAGGATCGCCGCCGGCCAAGACGGCGGGGCGGCGGCCCAGGCCTCGGCGGCGGCGAGGCCGGCCGGGTCGTTGACGTTGAGGAAGGGATCGTCCGGCCAGTCCACCACCGCCGCGCCACAACGCTCGACCCAGGCCATCGCCCGGCGCTCGCCGCTCTCGGCCAGGAAACGGCGCAGGGCGTCGCGCCGCCCGACCGGCCACAGCCCGATCACCGGATGGATCCGCCCGGCCGAGGCGGCCACCGCCGCCCCGCCGCCGGCCCCGGCCGCCAGCCGCAGCGCCAGATCGCGCGGCGGAAACGGCAGGTCGCACGGCACGGTCAGCAGCCGGGTCAGCCCCCGCCCCGCCGCCCAATCGAGCCCGGCCAGCAATCCGGCCAGCGGCCCGGCGGTCCCGGGCGGGTCGGGCAGCACGACGAGGCCGGTGTCGGCGAAACGCTCGGCCGGGCCGTTGGCGTTGAGGGCCAGTTCCGCCACCTGGGGCGCCAGCACGGCCATCTGGCGGTCGAGGATGCTGCGCCCGGCCACCATCCGCCGCCCCTTGTCGCCGCCGCCGAAGCGGCGGGCGCCGCCGCCGGCCAGGATCACCCCGCCCAGGCCGGCCGGACGCGGGCCGATCAGTTCGGGCGGGATCATCGCCCGCTCTTGCCGCCGCTTTTGGCAACCAGCCGGATCGCCTCGATCTCCATCGCCGGATCGACCGCCTTGCACATGTCGTAAAGGGTCAGCGCCGCCACCGACACCGCCGTCAGCGCCTCCATTTCGACCCCGGTCGGGCCGGTCACCCCGCAGGTGGCGGTGATCTCGACCACCGAGGCGGCCGGATCGCAGGCGAGATCGACCCGCACGCTGGTCAAGGGCAGCGGATGGCACAGCGGGATCAGCTCGGCGGTGCGCTTGGCCGCCATGATCCCGGCGAGGCGGGCCACCCCCAGCACGTCACCCTTGGCCAGCCCGCCGGCATCGATCAGGGCCAGGGTGGCCGGCGCCATCCGCACCCGGCCGGTGGCGGTGGCCGCGCGCCGGGTCGCCGGCTTGGCGCCGACATCGACCATCACCGCCGCGCCGGTCGGGTCGAAATGAGTCAAATCGGACATCACGGCCTCCTGTTTCGCGGGCTCCGCCCGCACCAATGGGATCCAAGGGCCCCCGGCCCCTGGCGGGTGCGGGCAGAGCCCGCGAACCATCAGCCGCCGGTCAGGTTGAGGGCGCGGCGCGATCCCGGCCAGCCCGGCGCGGCGGCCGGCTTGGCGGCGATCGCGGCGCGGATCGTCGCGGTCAGGTCGCCGCCCTCGCGCAAGGCCGGGCGCAGATCGATCGAAGACTCGGCGGCAAGACAGGGGAACAGCGCCCCGGTGGCGGTCAGCCGCAGCCGGTTGCAGCCGGCGCAGAAACCATGGCTGATCGGGGCGATGAAGCCGAGCCGGCCGCCGGTTTCGGCCACCGTGACATAGCGGGCCGGGCCGGCGGAACGGAACGGATCGGGGCGCAGGGTCCAGCGTTGCTCCAGCGATCGGCGCAGCTCGGCCAACGGCACCGGGGCGAGGCCGGGGCCGCCGAACGGCATCGGCTCGATCACCGCCAGATCGCAGCCATGACCGCCGCACCACGCCAGCAGGGAATCGATCTCGGTCTCGATCAGGCCGCGCAGGGCCAAGGCGTTGACCCGCACCGCCAGCCCGGCGGCGCGGGCGGCGGCGATCCCCTCCAGCACCGGCGCGACCCGGCCGCCGCCGGTGACGCGGCGGTAGGAGTCGGGCGACAGCGCGTCGAGCGAAACATTGATCCGCCCCACCCCGGCCGCCGCCAGCGCCGCCGCATGCTCCGCCAGCCGGGTGCCGTTGGTGGTCAGGGTCAGTTCGTCGAGCCCGCCGCCGCGATGGGCCGCCAGCCGCCCGGCCAGCCCGACCAGACCGCGCCGCAGCAGCGGCTCGCCCCCGGTCAGGCGCAGACGGCGGATGCCGAGGCCGATCAGGGCGGCGGCGGCCCGCTCGATCTCCTCCAGGCTGAGGATCTGCGCGCGCGGCACGAACCGCACCGCGCCGCCCAGGCAATAGACGCAGCGCAGGTCGCAGCGGTCGGTGACCGACAGACGGAGATAGGAAATCGGCCGCCCGGCCGGGTCGATCAGCATCCCTCCCCCCGCCGCCCGAACCGGGTCACCCCGCCGTCACGCCCCAGCACCGCCAGGTCGAGCCCGGCCGCCGCCGCCATCGTCGCGGCGAGACCGGTCGGGGCCGACAGGGTCGCGAGCAGGCCGATGCCCACCCGCGCCGCCTTGCGCACCAGTTCGACCCCGCAGCGGCTCGACAGCAGGGCGAACCCGTCCTCGAGGCGCAGGCCCTGGCGGCGGGCGGCGCCGATCAGTTTGTCGAGGGCGTTGTGGCGGCCGACATCCTCGCGCGCCAGCAGGATCGTCCCGGCCGGATCGCACCACGCCGCGCCATGGACCGAATGGGTCCGCGCCCGCAGCGGCTGATGCGCGGCGAAGCCGGCCCCGGCGCGGCGGATCGCCTCGGCCGTCACCGCCGGGGCCACCACCGCCGGCAGCGGCCGTTGCACGGCGGCGAGGTCGTCGATCCCGCACAGGCCGCAGGCCGAACTGCCCTCCACCCCCCGGCGGCGGCCGAGCAAAGCGGCGGCACGGGCGGCGGGGATGGTCATCTCCACCCCCAGCCCCTGGTCGAGCCGCCGCACCACGAGATCGTCGATCTCGTCCAAGGCGGCCACCACCCCCTCGCTCAGGCTGAAGCCGAGGGCGAAATCCTCGAGGTCGGCCGGGCTGGCCAGCATCACCGCGAAGCTGCGGCGGTTGTAGACCAGCGCCACCGGCGCCTCCTCGGGCAGCAGCCACGCCACCGGTTCGGGCGGCGCGCCGGGCCGGTGGCACCGCCCGGCGGCCGTCACCCCGCCGAGGCGCGGTCCGGCCTCGGCGGCGGCGGGATCGGGATCGGCGGGGACGGTCATCGGCGGGCTCCACGCGGACGGGGGATCAGCGGAACAGCAGCACCGCCTTCTGGGCGGTCATCCACACCCCCCAGCCGATCGGGATCCACACCGCCGCCCAGGCCAGCGCCACCTTCCACGACTGGCCGACCTCCTGGCGCAGCGCGGCGACATCGGCGACGAAATGCTGGTGGGTGTCGTCGGCGCCCTTCTTCTCCTCGGCCAGTTCCTCCGGGCTCATGTGATGCTTCTTCGCCACCGAGGTGATCAGGGCGTTGCAGCCCAGCCCGAGCGCCAGCAGCCCGGCCAGCACGTACATCGTCACCGAATAGGCCTCGGCCCGGGGCACGCCGTGGTCGAGCTGGTATTCGCGGATGTAATTGACCAGCACCGGCCCCAGCACCCCGGCGGTGGCCCAGGCGGTCAGCACCCGTCCATGGATCGCCCCCACCATCCGGGTGCCGAACATGTCGGCGAGATAGGCCGGCACCGCCGCGAAGCCGCCGCCATACATCGACAGCACCACGCAGAAGATGGCGACGAACAGAGCGAGATGGCCGGTTCCGGCCGCCCACGGCACCGAGGCGTACAGCACCAGCCCGAGCAGGAAGAAGATGGCGTAGGTCGCCTTGCGCCCGATCCGGTCGGACAGCGAGGCCCAGAAGAAGCGGCCGCCGATGTTGAACAGCGACAGCAGCCCGGTAAAGCCGGCGGCCACCGCCGCGATCTGGCCCTTCTGCGCCGGCGACAGCTCGCCGAAGCCGAGATCGAGCCCGATCAGCCGGCCGCCGAACACTTCCTGCAACAGCGGCGAAGCCATGCCGAGGATGCCGATGCCGGCGGTGACGTTGAGGCACAGCACCGCCCACACCAGCCAGAATTGCGGGGTGCGCCACGCCACGTCGAGATGAACGTGCCCCTGGGTGATCATCGCATTGTCGGCGGCGGCGGGCGGAACCCAGCCCTCGGGCCGCCAGTTGGCGGCGGGGACGCGGTAGCCGAAGGCGCCGGCCATCATGAACACGAAATAGACCACCGCCAGGGTGACGAAGGTTTCCCACACCCCGACCGAGGTCGGGGTGGCGTAGAATTTCATCAGCTGGTCGGCCAGCGGCGCCCCGATCATCGCCCCGCCGCCGAAGCCCATGATCGCCATCCCGGTGGCCATGCCGCGCCGGTCGGGGAACCATTTGATCAGGGTCGAGACCGGCGAAATGTAGCCGAGCCCGAGCCCGACCCCGCCGATCACCCCCGAACCCAGCCACAGCAGCCAGATCTGGTGGAGGTAGACCCCGAGCGCCGAGATCAGCAGCCCGCCGCACCAGCAGCAGGCCGCCACCACCCCGGTCCGGCGCGGCCCGACCCGTTCGACCCAGCCGCCCCACAGCGCCGCCGAGGTGCCGAGGAAGACGAAGAACAGGGTGTACATCCAGCCGAGCGTCGAGATCTTCCAGTCGCAGCCGGTGGCGAACAGCTCGTCGAGCAGACCGTATTCGCGCGGGCAGGCCACCGCCTGGGTGATCCCGACCGCATGCGACAGCGGCAGCCAGAACACCGAGAAGCCATAGGCCATGCCGATGCAGAGATGGACCGCCAGCGCGGCCGGCGGCACCAGCCAGCGATGGTAGCCGGGCGGGGCGATGGTGCGTTCGCGCGCCAGCAAGCCGGGCGCCGTCGGGGACAGGTGAATCATGGTGGGGGGGATCCTCCCTGAACGGGGTCGTTGCGGGCGGCCGGTCGCCGCCACTCCCCGGGCGATCCGCCCGGGGAGCGGCTTGTACGCCTTTCCCTCCGCCCGATGCGACCGAAAAGCTCAACCTGGGGGCGGAAAGTTCGCGCGGCTGACCTCGACCGCCGTCACCTTGTATTCGGGGCAGCCGGTGGCCCAGTCGGCGCGGTCGGTGGTCACCACGTTGGCGCCGCCGACCGGATGATGGAAGGTGGTGTGGACCACCCCGGGCGGCACCCGGTCGCCGAGCCGCGCCCTCAGGGTGGTGCTGCCGATCCGGCTGGCCAGGGTGACGAGCTCGCCGTCGGCGATGCCGCGCGCGGCGGCGTCGTCGGGATGGATCTCGAGCACGTCCTCGCCATGCCAGACGAGATTGTCGGTGCGGCGGGTCTGGGCGCCGACATTGTACTGGGCCAGGACCCGCCCGGTGGTCAGGATCAGCGGATAGAAGCGCGAGGCCTGCTCGGCGGTCGGTTCGAACGGGGTGGGGACGAAGCGCCCCTTGCCCCGGACGAAGCCTTCGACATGCAGGATCGGGGTGCCGTCGGGGGCGGCATCGTTGCAGGGCCATTGCAGGCTGCCGGCGCGGTCGAGCCGGGCGAAGCTGACCCCGGCGAAGCTCGGGGTCAGACGGGCGATCTCGTCAAGGATCGCCGCGCCGTCGTCCCAGCCCATCGGGAAGCCGAGCGCGGTGGCAAGGTCGGCGGCGATCCGCCATTCATGCCGGCCGGTGCGCGGCGCCAGCGCCGGGCGGACCCGGTTGATCCGCCGCTCGGCGTTGGTGAAGGTGCCGTCCTTTTCCAGGAACGAGGTGCCGGGCAGGAAGACGTGGGCGTAGGCGGCGGTCTCGCCGAGGAACAGGTCCTGCACCACCAGCAGGTCGAGCGCCTCCAGCGCGGCGACGACGTGGCGGGTGTTGGGATCGCTCTGGGCGAGGTCCTCACCATGGACGAACAGCGCCTTGAAGCGGCCTTCCACCGCCGCGTCGAGCATCTGCGGCAGGCGCAGCCCGGGTTCGGGATCGAGTGTCCGCCCCCACGCCGCCTCGAACAAAGCCCGCACCGCCGGATCGGCGACGTCACGATAGCCGGGCAGCTCGTTGGGGAACGAGCCCATGTCGCACGAGCCCTGGACGTTGTTCTGGCCGCGCAGCGGATTGACCCCGACTCCCGGCCGGCCGATATTGCCGGTGGCCATCGCCAGATGGGCGATCGCCATCACCGCGGTCGAGCCCTGGGAATGCTCGGTCACGCCCAGGCCGTAATAGATCGCGGCATTGCCGGCGGTGGCGTAGAGCCGCGCCGCCGCCCGCACCTCGGCGGCGGCGACCCCGGTGATCTCGGCCACCGCCTCGGGCGATTGGGCCGGATCGGCGACGAATTCCTCCCAGGCGGCGAAGGACTCGAGGTCGCAGCGGGCGGCGACGAAGGCGCGATCGACCAGCCCCTCGGTGACGATGACATGGGCCAGGGCGTTGAGCATCGCCACGTTGCTGCCGGGGCGCAATTGCAGATGCAGCCGGGCGCGGGCATGGGGCGCGCCGACCAGATCGATCCGGCGCGGATCGATCACCACCAGGGTCGCCCCCTGACGCACCCGCCGCTTCAGCCGGGCACCGAACACCGGGTGGCCGTCGGTGGGATTGGCCCCGATCACCAGGATCAGGTCGGCCTGATCGACGCTCTGGAAATCCTGGGTGCCGGCCGAGGTGCCGAACGCCTGCCGCAGGCCGTAGCCGGTGGGGGCGTGGCAGACCCGGGCGCAGGTGTCGATGTTGTTGGTGCCGAACCCGCCGCGGATCAGCTTCTGCACCGCGTAGATTTCCTCGTTGGTGCAGCGCGACGAGGTGACGCCGCCGACCGCGCGCGGGCCATGGTCGGCCAGGATCCGGCGGAAGCGCTCGGCGGCGAAGGCGATCGCCTCGTCCCAGCCGACCGCGCGCCACGGATCGGTGCGGCGCTCGCGGATCATCGGGGTGGTGACGCGGTCGCGGTGGCGGGTCCAGCCCCAGGCGAAACGGCCCTTGACGCAGGCATGGCCCTGGTTGGCCCCGCCGGTGGCGACCGGCACCATCCGCACCACCTGCGCACCCTGCATCTCGGCGCGCAGGCTGCACCCCACCCCGCAATAGGCGCAGGTGGTCTCGACCGCATGGGTCGGCTGGCCGTGGGCGACCACGCTGGTCTCGATCAGGGCGGCGGTCGGGCAGGCCTGGACGCAGGCGCCGCAGGCGACGCATTCCGAACCGACGAAATCCTCGGCCGCCCCCGGCCGGATCCGCGACGCAAAGCCGCGCCCGACGATGGTCAGGGCGAAATTGCCCTGGATCTCGGCGCAGGCGCGGACGCAGCGGGCGCAGACCACGCAGCGGGCCGGGTCGTAGACGAAATAGGGGGTGGCGGCCTCGGCCGGGGCGGCGCGATGGGTCGCCCCCCCGGCGGGATAGCGGACCTTGCGCAGCCCAACCTTCCCCGCCACCGCCTGCAAGTCGCAGGCGCCGTTGGCGGCGCAAGTCAGGCAGTCGGCGGGATGGTCGGACAGATACAGCTCGACGATCCCGCGCCGGATCTTCGCCAGCCGGGGGGTGTCGGTGGTCACCACCATTCCGTCTTCGACCGGGGTGGTGCAGGCGGCCGGGGTGCCGCGCCGGCCGGCGATCTCGACGATGCACAGCCGGCACGAGCCATGGGCGGCCAGCGATGCGGTGGCGCACAGGCGGGGAATCTCGATCCCGATCGTCGCGGCGGCGCGCAGGATCGAGGTGCCGGCCGGCACCCGCGCCGGCTGGCCGTCGATGGTCAGGCCGACCGGCGCCGTCCCCTCCACCGCCGGGGTGCCGAGATCGCGCCCGCTCATGCCGGCCGCTCCCGGCCGAAATCCTCGGGGAAGTGGCGCAGCGCGCTGCGGACCGGCAGCGGGGCCAGCCCGCCCATCGCGCACAGCGAGGCCTCGCTCATCACCTCACACAGATCCTCCAGCAAGGCGAAATCCGCGTCCCCGCCTTGGCCGGCGGCGATGCGGTCGAGCAGTTCGAGCCCGCGTTGCGACCCAATCCGGCAGGGGGTGCATTTGCCGCAGGATTCGTCGGCGCAGAACCGCATCGCGAAGCGGGCCATCCGCTCCATCCGCACCGTGTCGTCGAACACCACGATGCCGCCATGGCCGAGCATCGCCCCGGCGGCGGCGACGGTCTCGTAATCGGCGGCGAGGTCGAGCCCGTCGGCGGGCAGATAGGCCCCGAGCGGCCCGCCGACCTGGATCGCCCGCAGCGGCCGGCCCGAGGCGGTACCGCCGCCGAAGCGGTAGACCAGATCGTGGAACGACACCCCGAACGCCAGTTCGACCAGCCCGCCCTGGCGGATGTTGCCGGCGAGCTGGAACGGCTGGGTGCCGTGCGAGCGGCCGGCGCCGAAATCGCGGTAATAGGCGGCGCCGCGCGCCAGCACCACCGGCACCGAGGTCAGGGTCAGGACGTTGTTGATCACCGTCGGCCGGCCGAACAGGCCGCTGATCGCCGGCAGCGGCGGCTTGGCCCGCACCGTGCCGCGCTTGCCCTCGAGGCTTTCCAGCATCGCGGTTTCCTCGCCGCAGACATAGGAGCCCGCCCCCACCCGCAGATCGAGATGGAACGCCCGGCCCGAGCCGTGGATGTCCTCGCCCAGCCAGTCCTGGCGATAGGCCAGCCGGATCGCCTCGGCCAGGGTGGCGGCGGCGTGGGGATATTCCGAGCGCAGATAGACGTAGCCCTGGCGCGCCCCCACCGCCAGCGCGGCGATGGTCATCCCCTCGATCAGCAGGAACGGGTCGCCCTCGATGATCATCCGGTCGGCGAAGGCGCCGCTGTCGCCCTCGTCGGCATTGCAGCAGACGAATTTCTCCTCGGCGGTCGCCGCCAGCACGGTGCCCCACTTGATCCCGGTGGGAAAACCGGCGCCGCCCCGCCCGCGCAGGCCGGAGGCGGTGACTTCGGCGACGATCTCGGCCGCGCTCATCCCCAGCGCGCGCGACAGGCCGGCGAAGCCGCCATGGGCCTGGTAATCCTCGACCGACAGCGGGTCGATCACCCCGCAGCGGGCGAAGGTCAGCCGCTCCTGATGCTTGAGATAGAGGATCTCCTCGGTCGGGCCGTGGCCGAGCGGGTGGGCGCCACCGTCGAGGAAGCCGGCCTCGAACAGCGCCGGCACCGCCTCGGGGCCGACCGGACCATAGGCGACCCGGCCGGCCGGGGTGGCGACCTCGACCAGCGGCTCCAGCCACAGCAGGCCCCGGCTGCCGTTGCGCACCAGCCGCACCGGCCGGTGGCGCGCCGCCGCCTCGGCCTCGATCGCCGCCGCCACCCGGTCGGCCCCGACCGACAAAGCGGCGGCGTCACGCGGGACATAGACCGTGACCGGCCGGCTCATCCGATCGCCTCGGCCAGCCCGGCGCCATCGAGCCGGCCATGCAGTTCGTCATCGATCAGCGCCGCCGGGCCAAGGGCGCAATTGCCCAGGCAATAGACCGGTTCGAGCGTCACCGCGCCATCGGCGCTGGTCTCGCCCAGGCCGATCCCCAGCCGCTCGCGCAGCCCGGCCAGCAGCGCCTCGGCGCCGCGGGCCTGACAGGCCTCGGCGACGCACAGCCGCACGACATGGCGGCCGGGCCGGGTGCGGCGGAACTCGTGATAGAAGGCGATCACCCCATGCACCTCGGCCTGGGACAGGCCGAAGGCCTCGGCCAGCAGCGGCGTCGCCGCGCTGTCGATATAGCCGAAATCGCGTTGCAGCGCGTGCAGCGCCGGCAGCAGGCCGCCCCGCACCGGGCGGTGATCCTCGATCAGCGCGCGGGCGCGCGCCGCATCCCAGGCGGCGGTCATCGGACGTGTCACTCCCCGGTCTTTTCTCGGACCCGCCCTGGACGGCCGTGGTCCGGTTGTTTTGGTTGGGGTCAACCATGCGGTCCGGCGCCGCCCGGTTCAATCAAAAACAGCGCGGGACGGCGCCAGGACCCGCGCGGCGCGGGGATCCGCCCGCCCCGCGCGAAGATCATTCCGTATGAATTATACGCAGGGTAGGAACACTAAAACTTGATAAGTCCACCCTGAACGGCAAGAATAAATTGCCGGCTTTTTTAACCTCGCCCCGATTTCGGCAAGGTTGGGATCGTGACGGAATTGTGACATGGCGCCCATGCGAGGGCTCCTATACCCTTTGCACTGGAATGCCCTAACATAGGGTTTATGCCGTATCCCTCTCCCCCCGCGCGCCGCCGCTCCCCCCGGCTCCAGCCCCGCAGCGAGACCACCGACATGCCCCTGCCCCGTATGACGATTTCGCTCCGCCTCGCCCTGGTCATCCTGCTCAACACCGTGCTGACCGGGCTGTCGGTCGGCGCGGCGACGCTGTGGATCCTCAGTCGCGACGCCGAACGCCAGGCCTACGAGGCGATCGACCGCAACATGCGGGTGGCGTGGCGCGAGCTGACCCGAACCGGCGGCGCCGTCGAGGTCCAGGGCGACCGCCTGCTGGCCGGCGGCGTGGTGCTCAACGGCAACGAGGCCATCGTCGATGCGGTCAGCGCCCAGGTCGGCGGCACCGCGACGATCTTCCGCGGCGACACCCGGATCGCCACCAACGTCAAGGCCGCCGACGGCAGCCGCGCCGTCGGCACCAAACTGGCCCGCAACGCCGCCTATGCGGCGGTGCTGCAACGCGGCGAATCGTTCCGGGGCTTCGTCGACATCCTCGGCGTGCCGTTCATCACCGGCTACGACCCGATCCGCGGCCCCGACGGCACGGTGGTCGGCATCCTGTTCGTCGGCAGCCCGACCGCCCAGTTCTTCGCCGCCACCGAGGCGGTCAAACGCTGGACGCTGGGGGCCGGACTGGTGGCCGGCGGACTCGGACTGGCGATCGGGCTGCTGGTGGCGCGCGCCTCGATCCTGCGGCCGCTGCGCGGGATCACCTCGGCGATGACCCGGATCGCCGCGGGCGAGATCGGGATCGCCCTGCCTTCGCTCGACCGCCAGGACGACATCGGCGACATCGCCCGCACCATCGAGGTGTTCCGCAGCCATGTGGTCGACAATGAGCGGCTGCGGGGCGAGCAGGCCGAGATCGACCGTCAGGCCGAACGGCGCCGCCGCGACGAGATGGAAGCGCTGGCCCGCGAGATGGAACAGCGGGTGCAGGGCTCGATCGCCGCGATCGGCGGGCTGGCCAGCAACCTGCACCGCCTCGCCGACGAGCTGACCGCCACCGCCGAACGCACCGGCCAGCAGGGGGTGACCCTCGCCGCCGCCAGCGAGACCGCCAGCCGCAACGTCGAGACCGTCTCCGCCGCCGGCCAGGAACTGAGCTGTTCGATCCAGGAAATCTCGGGTCAGGTCGCCCGCTCGACCGAGGTCGCCCGCGGCGCGGTGAGCGAGGCGGCGGCCACCAACCACACCGTCGAGGGCCTGTCCGCCACCGCCAGCCATATCGGCGACATCGTGGCGATGATCTCGGGCATCGCCGCCCAGACCAACCTGCTCGCCCTCAACGCCACGATCGAAAGCGCGCGGGCGGGCGAGGCCGGCAAGGGCTTCGCCGTGGTCGCGCACGAGGTCAAGGCGCTGGCCGGCCAGACCGCCAACGCCACCCAGGACATCTCGCGCCAGGTCGCCGCCGTCCAGGACGTCACCCGGCAGGCGGTCGAGGCGATCCACGCCATCGCCGCCACCATCGACCGGATCGACAGCTTCTCGACCGCGATCGCCGGGGCGGTCGAGGAACAGAGCGCGGTCACCGCCGACATCGCCCGCAACGTCGCCGCCGCCAGCGCGGGGGTGCGCGCCGTCTCCACCGCCGTGACCGAGGTCACCCTGGCCGCCGGCGAAACCGGCCGGATGGCCCGCGACGTGCTCGACGCCTCCGCCACCCTGACCAGCGAATCCCGCCGGCTGGAAGAGGAGGTCGAGCGATTCCTCGCCGAGATCCGCTCCCGCGCCTGAGCCGTCTTTGGCCGGATCCGGCGGCGACGATTTGCCGAGGGCCGCCCTTGCACCTATCCTTTAGGTTGATATATCGTCGGGAAATAACTAGCCAAATTCGATAAGGTGGCCTGCGGGAAAGGTTTCCATGGGTGCCCCGGTCAAGTTCCCCCTTCCTCCCCGCCGGGCCGGCGCGCGCCCGGCTTCGTTCGCGCCGCTCCTGACCACGCTGGCCTTCGGCCTCAGTTGGTATCTGCTGTGGAACCTCGCCCTGGTGATGGGCGCCTCGGGCCAGGCCAGCCTGTGGTACCCGCCGGCGGCGTTCAGCGTCGCCCTGTTCCTGCGCTTCCGCCTCGGCGCGCTGCCGATGGTCGCCCTCGGCTGCGGCCTGACCAGCCTGCAAGGGGCGCTGCTGGAGCAGACCGCCGATCCGAGAGCGGGGCTGGTGTGGCTCGGCTTCACCCTGATCCACACCCTGGTCTATGGCGGTTTCGCCGAGCTGATCCGACGCCACCGGCGCAACGCGCGGGGACGGCGCGGGGCCGACATGCCGGCCGAAACCCACGCGATGCTGTTCGCCCCGCTGTTCTGCGCCGCCCAGACCGGGCTCGGCCTCGCCAATCTGTGGCTGTTCACCGACCTCGGCCCCGACCAGCTGATCGCCCTGGCCCCGATCCGCTTCTGCGGCGACCTCGTCGCGGTGGTGACCCTGACCTTCCCGCTCTATTACCTGATGCGGATCCCGCTCGCCCGCTTCAGCCTCGGGCTCGGCACCCCCGCTTTGCCCTATCTGGCCGGGACCACCCTGCTGTTCGCGACGATGACCTGGCTCAGCCATGTCAGCCAGGGGCGGATCCCGCTGTCGATGGTCGCCTATGTCCAGTTGCTGCCGCTGCTGCTGGCCTCGGGCCGGCTCGACTTCCTCCGGCTGTCGTTCCTGGTCGCGTGGTCGGAACTGATCTTCGTGCTGGAGGCCTGGGCGATCGGCATCCCGGAAAACGCCATCGACTATCAGGGCGCGATGCTGGCGATCGCCTCGCTGACCTATTTCGGCGGGATGATCGCCAGCCTGCGCGGCGAGCGCAATCATCTGCGGCGGCTGGCCGGGACCGATCCGCTGACCGGCCTGCACAACCGCCGCGCCGCGACCGAGCTGATCGAAATCGAGCGGACCCGCTCCCGCCGCCGCGACAGCCCGATCACCCTGGCCCTGCTCGACATCGACCATTTCAAGCGGATCAACGACGAATTCGGCCATGACGAGGGCGACCACGCCCTGACCCTGGTGGCGGCGGCCCTGCGCGGCACCCTGCGCGGCGGCGACATCGTCGCCCGCTGGGGCGGCGAGGAATTCCTGATCTGTTTTCCCGACACCGGCCTGTCCCAGGCGCTCGACGTCTGCGAGCGTTGCCGCCGCGCCATCGCCGCCCACCCGATCGGCGCGGCAAGCGGGCAGCCGCGCCGGATCACCGCCAGCTTCGGGGTGGTCGATCTGCCGCCGTGGGAACCGGTCGGCGGCGCGATCGGCCGGGCCGACCGCCTGCTGTATCAGGCCAAGCTGCGGGGGCGCGACCGGATCGAGACCCAGACGCTGGAGCCGCTGACCCCGCTGGCGACGGCGTCGGCCCCGCCCGGGCCGTGAGCGGACGGCCCGCCGGCGGGCTCCGAGCGGACCGCGATCCGCTTTAGTCGGCCGGACCGGCCATCAGGGCCTCCAGCGCGGCGCGGTCGAGCGGCTGGCTGGCGAGATAGCCCTGGAAATGGTCGCAATTGTGGCTGCGCAGGAAGGCGAGCTGGCCGTCGGTCTCGACCCCCTTGCCGACGATCGGGATCCCCAGCGAATTGGCCATCGCGATCATCGCCCGCATCAGCAGCCCGTCCTCGCGGTCGATCCGCTGGTGACGCAGGAAGATGCGGTCGATCCGCAGCGAGCGCACCGGAAAGCGTTTCAGCAGGCGCAGCGAGGTGTAGCCCGAGCCGAAATCGTCGATCGCCAGACTGACGCCGAAGCGGGCGATGGTTTCGAGCGATTGCAGCACCGTCGGCGAACCGTCGCGCAGGACGGATTCGGCGATCTCCATCTCCAGCAGATGCGGCGGCAGATGGCGGGCCTGCATCCGTTCGAAGGCGCGGACGAAGGTGTCGGGCGCGCGCAGCTGGCGCAGCGACAGATTGACCGCGATCTGGCAGGGCGGCAGGCCGCGATCGCGCCAATCGGCCAGGGCGTCGATCAGCTCGCCCAGCATCCATTCGCCGATGGCGACGATCAGGCCGGAACTCTCGGCCACCTCGATGAAGGCCTCGGCCCCGATCAGGCCGCGCTCGGGGTGGTCCCAGCGCAGCAGCGCCTCGGCCGCCACCAGCCGGCGGTCGCGGATGTCGAAGATCGGCATGAAGCGCAGGCGGAGCCGGTTCTGCTCCAGCGCGGCGCGCAGGCCCCATTCCAGCTCCAGCCGCCGCGCCGCCCGCTCGTTCATCTCGGCGGTGAAGAAGCGCAGGGTGTTGGCCCCCGCCTCCTTGGCCTTGTACATCGCCATGTCGGCATTGCGGACCAGCACGGCGGCATCGGTGCCGTCCTCGGGGATCAGGGTGATGCCGATGCTGGCCGAGATGAACACCGCCCGGCCCCGGATCGAGAAATCGGCCGCCAGCGCGTCGAGGATCTTGCGGGCGATCGCCTCGACGTCGAACCCGGAATGGATGTCGGTCAGGATCAGGATGAACTCGTCGCCGCCGATGCGGGCGACGGTGTCCGACTGGCGCAGGGCGGCGCGCAGGCGCTGCGCCACCTGACGCAGCAATTCGTCGCCGGCATCGTGGCCGAGGGTGTCGTTGACCGGCTTGAAGCGGTCGAGGTCGATATGCAGCAGCGCCGCCCGCGCCCCGCCGCGCTGGCACAGCGCGGCGACCGTCTGCAACCGGTCGAACAGGGATTGCCGGTTAAGCAGCCGGGTCAGCGGGTCATGGGTGGCGAGATATTCCAGCCGGGCGATGTCGGGCGGCTTTTCCGCCCCACCGGTCGAGATGCAGAGCAGGCAGCCGTCGCCCGCCCCGCCCCCGGCGTCGATCACCTGCACCGTCAGCAGCACCGGCGCGCCGGCCTCGTCCTCGCCCATCAGCGTGCCGACCCGCCGCGACGGCGCGACCCGACCGGCGCCGCCGCCTTCCTCCACCGCATCGCGCGGCCAGGACAGCGCCAGCCGCCGCCCGACCATCGCCTCGGGCAGGGCGCCGAACAGCGCGGCCGCCGCCAGATTGGCGTAGCGCACGGTCATGGTCGCATCGAGGATCAGAATCGCGGCCTGGGCGGATTCGACCATGTCCTGGAGAAGGAAATTCGTCTCGACCAGCGCCGCGTGGCTCATGCCGTCCCGCTCCCCATCCCGCTGCCGCGATGATAGCAAAACACCTTTTCCGGGTTAAGCGCCGACCGAGCGGGCCGGTTAGGAATATATCGCCCCCATTGCGAAAGGTTTGGGCGAACGGACGGAGCGGCGGCGCCCCCCGCAGGGGACGGAAAGAACGCAGCCGCCCTCCCCGCCGATCCGGTGTCGCTTCAGTCGGGACGATAGGCCCGACACTGGGCGGGGTCGGTGTCCAGCCGGCCCGCCCCGATCAGGTCGAGGCAATCGGGGATCGCCGGCATCACCGCGCCCAGGCAATCGGCGATCGCCGCCGGCTTGCCCGGCAGATTGACGATCAGGCTGCGGCCCCGGATCCCGGCGGTCTGGCGCGACAGGATCGCGGTGGGGACCACGCGCAGACTCTCGCGCCGCATCAGCTCGCCGAAGCCCGGCAGCAGCCGGTCGCACACCGCGACGGTGGCCTCGGGGGTGACGTCGCGCGGGGCCGGACCGGTGCCGCCGGTGGTGATGATCAGCCCGCAGCCCTCGCCATCGGCCAGATCGCGCAGCACCGCCTCGATCCGCACCCGCTCGTCGGCCACCAGCCGGGTGACCGGCCGCCAGGGCGACACCACCACCCGGCGCAGCCAGGCCGCCACCGCCGGGCCGCCCGCGTCGGGATAAAGGCCGGCGGCGGCGCGGTCGGAAACGGTGACGATGCCGATCGAAAGCATGGCGGCTCCTGGGGCGGTGAACGGACCCCGCTTTGCACGTTGGCGTTGCCGGGGCTTGCCGATACTATCCGCTGCATGGCTCCGTCTGACCAGTCCCCCGCCGCCCCGCTGCGGCTCGATGCCGCCCTCGCCCTGCTGCACCGCGACCTCGCGGCGGTGGCGGAGGCCGAAAACGTCGCCACCGCCCAGGCCGGGGGCCGGGTGCTGGCCGCCGCCCCGGTGGCGGCGGTGACGGTGCCGCCGGCCGATTGCGCCGCGATGGACGGCTGGGCGGTGCGCGCCGCCGATCTCGGCCCCGATCCGCTGCCGGTGGGGGGGCGGATCGCCGCCGGCCACCCGCTGGCCGCCCCGGTGCGGCCCGGCCACGCCTACCGCATCTTCACCGGCGCCCCGCTGCCGGCCGGGCTCGACACGGTGGTCGTTCAGGAGGAGGCGGAGGAACGCCCCGGGGCGGTGGTCCTGCCGCCGTCGCCTCCCGGCGCCAACGTCCGCCGCGCCGGCGAATCGGTGGCGCCGGGCGACCGCCCGCTGGCCGCCGGCCGGCGGCTGGGGCCGGCCGAACTCGGCGTCGCCGCCGCGCTGGGCCTGACCGAGCTGCCGGTGCGGCGCCGGCTGCGGGTGGCGCTGGCCTCGACCGGCGACGAGCTGCACGATCCCGGCCCGGCGCTGCCGCCGGGCGGGCTGTACGACGCCAACCGGCCGCTGCTGCGCGCCCTGCTCGCGGGCTGGGGCGCCGAGATCGCGGATCTCGGCATCATCCCCGACCGGCCGGACCGGCTGGCGGCGCGACTGGCCGAGGCGGCGGCGGGATGCGACCTGATCGTCACCTCGGGCGGCGCCTCGGTCGGGGCCGAGGACCATCTGCGCGGGGTGGTGGCCCGCCTTGGCGCGGTGCGCTTCTGGCGGCTGGCGATCAAGCCGGGCAAGCCGGTGCTGTTCGGCCGGATCGGCGCCACCCCGCTGCTGGGCCTGCCGGGCAATCCGGTGTCGGTGCTGGTCGGGATGGCGCTGGTCGGCCGGCCGGTGCTGGCCCGGCTCGGCGGCGAGGACCTACCGCCGCCACGCCGCTTTGCCGTGCCGGCCGCCTTCGCCCTGCGCAAGGGGGCGGGCCGGCGCGAATTCCCCCGCGCCCGCCTCACCGCCGACGGAACGGCGAGTCTGGTGCCGAACGACAGTTCCGGGGCGCTGACCGCCGTCACCGCCGCCGACGGCCTGCTCGATCTGGCCGAGGAGCGGACCGAGATCCGCCCCGGCGACCCGGTCCCGTTCCTGACCTTCGCCGAGCTGCTGCGATGACCATCCTCTATTTTTCCTGGGTGCGGACCCGGATCGGCCTCGACCGGGAGACGGCGGCCCCGCCGCCCGACCTCGCCACCCTCGGCCAGGTGCGCCAATGGCTGGCCGGGCTCGGCCCCGGCCACGCCGCCGCGCTGGCCCCCGATTTGCCGGTGCGCGGCGCGGTCAATCAGGAGCTGGCCACCCCCGACCATCCGATCCGGCCGGGTGACGAGATCGCCTTCTTCCCGCTGTTCAGCGGGGGCTGAGACGATGATCCGGATCCAGCCCGAGCCGTTCGACCCGGGCGCCGAACTGACCCGGCTCGCCGCCGGCCAGAGCCAGGCCGGCGCGCTGGCCAGCTTCGTCGGGCTGGTGCGCGACGAAGGCGGCCGGCTGATCGCGCTGACGCTGGAACATTATCCCGGCATGGCCGAACGCCGTCTGGCCGCGATCGCGGCCGAGGCCCGCCACCGCTGGCGCCTGGACGCGGTGACGATCCTGCACCGGGTCGGGCGGATGCGGCCGGGCGAGGCGATCGTGCTGGTGGCCGTGCTGGCCCCCCACCGCGCCGAGGCCTTCGCCGCCTGCGAGTTCGTGATCGACCGGCTGAAGACCGGGGCGCCGTTCTGGAAATACGAGGAACGCAGCGACGGCGCCGGCTGGGTCGAAACCACCGCCGGGGATGCCGAACGCACCCAACGCTGGGAAGCGTAATTCCGTGGGCTCCGCCCACCCCCGCCAAGGGCCGCAAGGCCCTTGGAACCCCTTGATGGTCGGGCGCGGAGCGGCCTGTCAGCTTGGGCGCGGGCGTTGGCCGCGCGAAGGACAGGGAAAGGGTTCCAAGGGCCTTCGGCCCTTGGCGGGTGCGGGCGGAGCCCGCGCATGGTCTTAACCGTGGGAATGCGCCCGCCGCCATTCCTCCGGCGGATCGCATTCGCCCCGCCAGATCCCGCGCCCGGCGGTCCGCGCCGCCTGCTCCGCCTCGACATAGCGGTCGGAATAGCGCCGGTAGGCCACCGCCCAGCCGGCGGCGACGATCGCCCGGTTGAGGTCGCGCCGGCCGAGATGGCAGGTGGCGACGCGGCGGTGATAATGGCCGTCCTCGTCCTCGACCACGCAGCGGACCGGCTTGCCCTCGGCCCGGGCACGCAGCCAGAAGGCGGCGGCGCGGCCGGCGGCCCACTCCGCCCCGTCGCGGTGGCAGACCTGGCTCCATTCCGGCGCGTCGATGCCGAACAGCCGGATCGGCTGGCCGTCCACCTCCAGGCTGTCGCCATCGACGACATGGGCCGGGCCGGAGATCTCCGCCGCCCCGGCCGCGCCGGTCAGGAGCAGCGCCGCCGCGAGGACGGCGCCGAGACGGCGAGCGGTCACCAGCCGCCCGAGGTGAAGTAGAGGTCCCATTCCTGGCGGAACTGGGCCGGCTGTTCCGACCACCAGCGCGCCGGGCGGCTGAACTGCTCGGGGCTGACCGCGCCGGGCGGCGGTTCCTCGCCGGCGAAGGCGTAATGCGAGGCGTAGCGGGTGCGGAACGCCACCGTCGCCTCGCGGCTGTGGGCGCGCGGCAGCCGCGAGCTTTGCACCGCCTGCCAGAAGATGCGGTCGCACAGCGGCGAAAGCTGGTTGGGCATCATCCCCCACAGCGCGGTCAGCCGGAAGGCCCGCCGGGTGAGGAAGAAGCAGGAGGTATCGACGAAGGTCACCCCGTCATTCTCGAGGTCGCAATAGAGGATCGAGCCGTCCGGCCGGTGCATGGTGCGGTTGGAGGTGCAGATCGACACCCCCTTCGAGCGGTGCAGTTCGAGCATCCGTTCGAGATGGTCGGAGCGGAACCAGTTGTCGGCGTCGAGATAGGCGATCGCGTCGAAATTCTGGGCGATCGCCGACATCGAGCCGATCGCGCGCGGGGTGTTGCCGTTGTTGGCGTGGGCGCGCGACAGCACCAGATGCTCGACCCCGCCCCAGCCGTCCACCACCGTGTTGGGGAAGCCGTCGGCGACCATGAAATGGGTGCAGGGAACGCTCTGGGCGGTGACGCTGTCATGGCACTCGGCCAGGATCTCGCTCGCCTCCTTGTAATAGGGCGTCACCACCGCGATGCGAAAGGGCGGCGCGGTCTGCACCGCCGGGGCGGCGGGCTCGGGGGCCGGGGCCGGGACCGCCGCCGGATCGGGCTTGGGCAGCGGCGCGAACGGGGCGAGGACGAACTGGACCTTGCGCGGGGCGTAATTGGCCTTCAGCGCGAACAGGTCGCCGCCGCCGACCAGGGCCGAGGCGCGGAAATTGAACAGATCGACCGCGAATTCCGGCCGGGTCGGCCGGTTGCGCAGCGAATAGAAGCAGCCGGGATTGAACACCTGGGTCTGCACCATCGCCACCAGATCCTCGGTGGCGACATGGCCGTGCAGCATCAGCACCCAGTCGCGGGTGCCGGCGGCGCTCTTCAGCGCGGCGAACAGCTCCTCGCCGCTCTTGTCGGCGCAGGGCAGCACCGCGATCCCCAGCTCGCCGGCCAGGGCATGGTGCTCGGGATTGTCGCTGAGGAGGACATGGACGCCGAAGGCGGCCTGATTGGCCTCGATCAGCGCCCGCAGCGCGGCGACCGGCAGGGCGTCATCGACGTCGAGCACGGCGAAGATGTTCTTCGGCACCAGCATCTGCTGGGCGACGCCGATCCGCTGGTCGTTGGAGGCGAGGTAGGGCTGCTCGCCCTGGGTGACGGTGTAGTCGCCGGCGACATAGCGCACCGGGTCGAATTCCTCGACCTGGCCCTTGCGCAGCTTGGGGCTGTTGATGCCCTTCAGCTTCTCGACCCACACCGGCGAGGCGTCGTCGGTCTCGTCGTTGGCGTTGCGCTTCGGCACCGGCAGGCAGGCGCTGCACAATTCGCACCAATGGAGCTGGTCGGCGAAATCCTTGGGGGTGCGCTTCCACCAGCCCGGCTCGATCGGCCAGCCGCCGGGGCCGCCCAGGGTGGCGTCCATCGCCGCCGCCACCTCGCAGAAGAAGGCGCCCTTCGGGGTAATCGAGGCGCTCCAGTTGTTCTGCACCCAGCAATTGTCGCGCAGCCGGAACCAGTCCTCGTCGGGGATGCCCAGCTCGGCCCGTGTCGCCATCAGGGTGGTGTGTTCGCTCGGGCTGGAATGGTCGTTGATGCACTGGACCCCGAAGGTGTCCTGGATCAGCTCGAAATGTTCGCCGTACTTGCTCGACACCGAGGTCCACAGGCCGCGCTGGTTGTTGTAGCCGCGGTTGAAGTTGAAGGCGTTGTTGAGGATGTGGTCGAGGAAGTCCGGGGTCGGCGCATAGGCGGCGCGGGTCGGATCGTCATAGCCGACATGGTCGCGCAGATAGCCGACCAGCCGGGGAAAATCGGGATGGATGGTCGGCTCGCCGCCCATGATCCCCACCACGCCGCCGAACCCGGCCAACGAATCCACCGCCTGGCGGAAAGTGTCGAAATCCATGAAGAACGGCTTGGTATGGTGCCCGCAGAAGCGGGTGCAATTGCCGCAACGCTTGGTGCAGGCGTTGGTGATCTCGATCTGGATGACCTTCATGTCGGCCGGCGAACGCATGGTATCGTCTCCTGGGCGGCGGGGGTTCAGGACAAGGCGGGGGCGGCGGCCGGCTCCGCCGCGCGCGGGGTGAAACTCGCCCCGGCATCGAGATTGGATCTCTCCCGCGCCACCGCGCGGGCGTCCTCGGCATGGCCCAGCCGCGCGCACATCTCCTCCATGTAGCGCAGCGCGAGGCGGTCGCCCGGGGCGGCGTCGAGAATGCGGCCAAGCAGATCGACCGCGACCGCCCGCTTGCCTTCGCTTTCATAGCGCCCGGCCAGGGCGATCAGGCTGCCGACGGCGCGTTGACGGGCCGGGGCGACGTTGCCGCGCCGCGACGGCGCAGGGGTCGGCGCCGGCATCGCCGCCCAGTCGTAGCCGGCGCGGCGGAAGAATTCCTCGCGGGTCTTTTGCAGCACGTCGTCGGCATCGACGGTGTAGAACGAGGTCGCCTCGCCGGTGCCGGCGCCCTTGTAGCGCGAGGTCAGGGCGAAGAACACCATCCGGTCCTCGCAATTCCCCCGCGGGGTCGGCGGGTCGGACCAGCAGGGCAGCACGTCGAGGCATTTCAGCTTGTCGATCATCAGCGAGCTGGTGTCGACGAAGCCGCCGAAGCGTTTGGCATAGACCCCGGCATTGGGGCCGACCGATTCCCAGGTATCGACGCAGATCACCCCGTCGGTGCGCGGATCGACCATCCAGCGGCGCGAATAGGCCCAATCCACCCCGGTGATGGTCTTGCGCAGGCTGGACAGGTGGTTGGGGGCGAACCAGTTGTCGTCGTCGAGATAGGCGACGTGGCGGCTGTTGGCGAGGAAGCTCAGCGCCGCGCGCAGGCTGCCGCCATAGCCGCAGGCATGGACCCCGCCATTGCGCCGGGCGGTCGAATAGCCCGGATCGACGATGGTCAGGGTGACGTTGTCGGGGCAGCTTTCCATCAGCCCGGCCAGTTGCTCGGCCGGCCCGTGCACCGCGTCGATGCCGATCAGGATCTGGATCCGGCCGTCGAGGTCCTGGTCGAACACCGAATGCACCGCCCGGGTCAGGGTCTCGCGCAGCACGGTGGGAATCACCACCGCCACATCGCTCGGCTCCTGCCGGAATTGCTGCGCGAAAGCATTCATCCCCAATCCTCCTGGTCGGTCGTTAGCGGGCGGCGACAGCGGCGGCCGCGCCCCGCGCGCGGCGGCCGGAACATGATCAAGCCCGGCCTCCGCCGGCCAGGGCACGGTCGAGATCGGCGGCGACCCGATCGAGCACGGCCGGCCAGCCCTGATAAAGCGCCTGGCGGTAGAGCCGCAGCGACGGGTACCAGGGCGAATCCGGCCGGTCGAGCAGCCAGCGCCAGTCGGGATTGATCCCCGGCAGCAGCAGCCAGACCGGACGCCCCAGCGCGCCGGCGAGATGGACGACGCTGGTATCGACCGCGATCACCAGATCGCACAGCTCGCACAAAGCGGCGGTGTCGGAGAAATCGACCAGCTCGGCCCCGGGCGCGCGCACCCCGGGCAGGGAGGCCAGCCGCTCGGCATCGCCGGGGCGGAATTCCTTTTGCAGCACGATGAAATCGGCGTCGGCGGCGAACAGCCGGGCGAAGGCGTCGAGCGGAATGCTGCGGTGGCGGTCGTTGCGGTGCAGCCGACTGCCGCTCCAGGCGACGCCGATCCGGGGCCGGCGGGCCTCGCCCAGCCGCTGGCGCCAGCGCGCGACCCGGGCCGGGTCGGCGGTGAGATAGCGCGGCGCGGCCGGAATCGAGGCGAGATCGGTGCCGAAGGCCAGCGGCAGGCTCATCATCGGACAGTAATAATCGAACGGCGGCAGCGGATCGCCCTTGGCCACCACCCGATCGAGCCCGGGCAGCCCGCCGAGCAGGCCGCACAATTGCGGCTCGGCCTCCAGCACCACCCGCGCCCCCCGCGCCGCCAGCAGCGGCAGGTAGCGGCAGAACTGGAGCGTGTCGCCGAAGCCCTGCTCGACATGGACCAGGAGGGTGCGGCCGGCCGGGTCGCTCTGCCCCAGCCAGCAGGGCTGGTCGAAGGCGCGGGCGGAGCTCTGCCAGGTGGCCTTGCGCCGCCGCCATTCGTAATCGGCCCAGCCCCGGGCCAGCGCGCCGGTCTGGAGCAGGCACAGCCCGCGGTTCCAGTGGGCATCGACGAAATCGGGATCGAGGGCGATGGCGTGGTCGAAACTGGCCAGCGCCTCGTCGAAACGGCGGAATTCCTTGAGGATGTTGGCGCGGTTGGAATAGGGCGCCGGATAATCGGGCTTGATCGCGATCGCCTGATTGAAGCAATCGAGCGCCTCGTCGAGCCGGTCAAGCTCGGCCAGGATGTTGCCCCGGTTGGACAGGATCTTCTCGCCGCGCGGATTGAGCGCCAGCGCCCGGTCGTAGCTGGCCAGCGCGTCCTCCAGCCGGCCGAGCTGGCGCAGCACGTTGCCGCGATTGTAATAGGCCTCGGTCTTCAGCGGGTTGAGGGCGATGGCGCGGTCGTAGCAGGCCAGCGCCTCCCCGGGCCGCTCCAGTTCGGTCAGCACCACGCCGCGATTGTAATGGGCGTCGGCGTAATCGGGCTGGGCGGCGATCGCCCGGGCGTAGCTGTCGAGCGCCTCCTCGCGCCGGCCCATCTCGCGCAGCACGTTGCCCCGGTTGGAATGGGCCGAGGCCTCGCCCGGGGCCAGCGCCACCGCCCGGTCATACTGGGCGAGGGAATCCTCGAACTTGCCCATGTCCTTCAGCAGATTGCCGAAATTGTTGCGGGCGGCGGCATGGTCGGGCGACAGCGCCACCGCCGCGCGCAGATAGGATTCGGCCTCGCCCCGCCGCCCGGCCTGGGCCAGCGCGGCGCCGAGCAGATGCAGCGCGTCGAAATTGGTCGGCGCCGCCGTCAGCACCGCGCGATAGATCCACACCGCCTCGTCGAGCCGCCCGGCCTTGTGCAGGGTCAGCGCCTCGACCAGTCGCTGGTGGATCTGCGGGGAGGCGGGCTCGGCCGTCGCGTGATGTGTCATGTCCATTCCGTTTACCGACGCGGACCGAACACCCCGCTTCGCGCCCGGGGACTGCCGCGCGGGAGGAGGATAAGCAAACAGAGGTTAAGATCTTCTGGCCGCCCGGTAAAAAAACACCGCCGCCCGGGCGCGCCGCCGGCGCGGCAAGGGGCTTGCCAACGGTGGCAAACAACTTTGCAGGCGGCCGGGCCGGCCGGGGGACGGCCGAGCGGCCGGCGCGGCGGAAAACCGCCCGCGACGGGGGCGGAAGGGGAATGGCCCGGTTCTTGCTGATTGAACCGATGGCCATGCCGCGCCGTCGCCATGGACCGTCCGCTTTGAACCCGCCGGGGAGGGAAACGGCCGATGACCCCTCAGATCGAGACGTTCTATGATGTGGTCCGCCGCAAGGGGATCAGCCGCCGCAGCTTCGTGCGATTTTGCAGCCTGACCGCGGCCTCCCTGGGCCTCGGCCCGCTCGGCGCCGCCTCGGTGGCCGAGGCGCTGGAGACCAAGCCGCGCGTGCCGATCATCTGGATGCACGGGCTGGAATGCACCTGTTGCACCGAAAGCTTCATCCGCTCGGCCCATCCGCTGGCCAAGGATGTGCTGCTGTCGATGATCTCGCTCGATTACAACGACACGATCATGGCGGCGGCCGGCCATCAGGCCGAGGCGATCCTCCAGGAGACCCGCCAGACCTACAAGGGCCGCTACATCCTGGCGGTGGAGGGCAATCCGCCCCTCAACGAGGACGGGATGTTCTGCATCGACGGCGGCCGCCCGTTCGTCGAGCGCCTCCGGGAAATGGCCGCCGACGCCTCGGCGGTGATCGCCTGGGGCGCCTGCGCCTCGTGGGGCTGCGTCCAGGCCGCCAAGCCCAACCCGACCCACGCCGTGCCGATCGACGAGGTGATCCGGGGCAAGCCGATCATCAAGGTGCCGGGCTGTCCGCCGATCGCCGAGGTGATGACCGGGGTGGTGACCTTCGTCACCATGTTCGGCCGCCTGCCCGAGCTCGACATGCACGGCCGGCCGAAGATGTTCTATTCCCAGCGCATCCACGACAAATGCTATCGCCGGCCGCATTTCGACGCCGGCCAGTTCGTCGAATCCTGGGACGATGACGGCGCGCGCAAGGGCTACTGCCTCTACAAGATGGGCTGCAAGGGCCCGACCACCTACAACGCCTGTTCGACCACCCGCTGGAACGACGGGGTGTCGTTCCCGATCCAGTCCGGTCACGGCTGCATCGGCTGTTCCGAGGAAGGGTTCTGGGACAAGGGACCGTTCTACGACCGCCTGACCAACATCAACGCCTTCGGCATCGAGGCCAACGCCGACCAGATCGGTCTGGTCGCCGCCGGAGCGGTCACCGCCGGCATCGCCGCCCACGCCGCCGTCACGGCGGTGCAGCGGCTGACCAAGGGCGAGCCCAATCCGACCAAGGATCCCTCCCCGCCCACCTTCGGCAAGTAAGGAGAGCATCGAGTCATGCCCGTTCAGACTCCCAACGGCTTCACCCTCGACTCGTCCGGAACCCGGGTGGTGGTCGATCCGGTCACCCGCATCGAGGGGCATCTTCGCGTCGAGGTCAATGTCGACGAACACAACGTCATCCGCAACGCCGTCTCGACCGGGACGATGTGGCGCGGCATCGAGGTGATCCTCAAGGGGCGCGATCCGCGCGACGCCTGGGCCTTCACCGAACGGATCTGCGGCGTCTGCACCGGCACCCACGCGCTGACCTCGGTGCGCGCGGTCGAGAACGCGCTCGGGATCAAGATCCCCGACAACGCCAACATCATCCGCAACATCATGCAGCTGGCGTTGCAGGTGCATGACCATCTGGTCCATTTCTATCACCTGCACGCGCTCGACTGGGTTGACGTGGTGTCGGCGCTGAAGGCCGATCCCAAGGCGACCTCGGCGCTGGCCCAGGCGATCTCGCCCTGGCCGCTGTCCTCGCCCGGCTATTTCAAGGACCTCCAGGTCCGGCTGACCAAGTTCGTCGAATCCGGCCAGCTCGGGCCGTTCAAGAACGGCTATTGGGGTCACGCCGCCTACAAGCTGCCGCCCGAGGCCAACCTGATGGCGGTGGCGCATTACCTTGAGGCGCTCGATTTCCAGAAGGAAATCGTCAAGATCCACACCATCTACGGCGGCAAGAACCCGCACCCCAACTGGCTGGTCGGCGGCGTGCCCTGCGCCATCAACATCGAAGGCACCGGCGCGGTCGGCGCGATCAACATCGAACGGCTCAATCTGGTGTCGTCGGTGATCGACCGCACCATCGAGTTCGTCGAGCAGGTCTATCTGCCCGACGTCGCCGCGATCGCCAAATTCTACAAGGACTGGCTGTATGGCGGCGGGCTGTCGTCGCGGTCGGTGATGAGCTACGGCGACATCCCCGACCGCGCCAACGATTATTCCGACGCGAGCCTGTTGCTGCCGCGCGGGGTGATCCTCAACGGCAACCTCAAGGAAATCCATCCGATCGACCTGACCGCGCCCGATCAGGTGCAGGAGTTCGTCACCCATTCCTGGTACAAATACCCGGACGAGAGCGTCGGCCTGCATCCGTTCGACGGCGTGACCGAGCCGAACTTCCAGCCCGGCCCCCATTTCAAGGGCACCCGCACCAACATCGCGGCGCTCGACGAATCCGGCAAATATTCCTGGATCAAGTCGCCGCGCTGGAAGGGCAACGCGGTCGAGGTCGGACCGCTGGCGCGCTACATCATCGGCTACGCCCAGGGCAAGGCCGAGTTCAAGGAACCGGCCGACAAGCTGCTAACCGATCTCGGCCTGCCGCTGACCGCCCTGTTCTCGACGCTGGGCCGCACCGCCGCCCGCGCGCTCGAATGCCAGTGGGCCGCCGCCAAGCTGCGGACGTTCCAGGACCGGCTGCTCGGCAACATCAAGACCGGCCAGTTCGCCACCGCCAACACCGAGAAATGGTCGCCCGAGACCTGGCCGAAGGAGGCGCGCGGCGTCGGCTTCACCGAGGCCCCGCGCGGTGCGCTCGGCCACTGGATCAAGATCAAGGACGGCAAGATCGACAATTATCAGGCGGTGGTGCCGACCACCTGGAACGGCAGCCCGCGCGATCCCCAGGGCAATATCGGCGCGTTCGAGGCCTCGCTGCTCGACACCCCGGTCGCCGATCCGGCCCAGCCGCTCGAGATCATCCGCACCCTGCATTCGTTCGACCCCTGTCTGGCCTGTTCGACCCATGTGATCAGCCCGGAGGGACAGGAGATGGCCAAGGTCGCCGTGCGCTGACGCGCCGGCGGCCCCCCCCCCCCCCGCAACCCAGGCCCCTGCAACCCAGGACGGAAAGGCAACGGCCATGGCGACTGATTTCTCCAAGCTCGAAGGGCCCCTCGACGCCGAAGGCGAGTTCGCCTTCAGCCGACAGACCGTCTATGTCTACGAGACCGCGGTACGGATCTGGCACTGGATCAGCGCCCTGGCGATCGTGGTGCTGTGCGTTACCGGCTATCTGATCGGCTCGCCGCTGCCGTCGGTGCCGGGCGAGGCCAGTGAGCGGTTCCTGATGGGCTATATCCGCTACGCCCATTTCTCCGCCGGCTACGTGGTGGCGGTGGCGCTGTGTTTCCGCTTCTACTGGGCGCTGGTCGGCAACCGCTATGCCCGCCAGATCTTCTTCCCCACCATCTTCGACCGGCTGTGGCAGTGGGGTCTGATCTACGAACTGAAGTGGTACATGTTCCTGGTCGATACCCCGAAGAAGTATATCGGCCACAACCCGATGGCCAACGCGGCGATGTCGAGCTTCCTGTTCGTGCTGATCTTCATGATCTGGTCCGGGCTGGCGCTTTATTCGCAGGGGGCCGGGGCGGATTCGTGGCAGGCCCATCTGGCGGGCTGGATGTTCTGGCTGTTCCCCAACTCGCAGGATCTCCACACCTGGCATCATCTCGGCATGTGGTCGATCGTGGTGTTCGTGGTGATCCACATCTATGCCGCGGTGCGGGAAGACATCCTGTCGCGCCAGAGCATGATTTCCTCGATCGTTTCGGGCGAGCGTGTGTTCCGCGATGACTTCCGTCACTGAGACCGTGCCCGTCGCCCCCACCCTGGTGCTGGGGATCGGCAACCTGCTGTGGGGCGACGAGGCGTTCGGGGTGCGGGCGCTGGAGGCGTTCCACCGCGCCTACGTCACCCCGCCCGAGATCGAGCTGCTCGACGGCGGCACCCAGGGCCTGTATCTGGTCCAGTACGTCACCGCCGCCGAGCAATTGCTGCTGTTCGACGCGATCGATTACGGCCTGCCCCCGGGCACCCTGCGCGTCATCGAGGATGACGAGGTGCCGAAATTCACCGGGGCCAAGAAGATGAGCCTGCACCAGACCGGGTTCCAGGAGGTGCTGAGCGCGGCCGACCTGCTCGGCCGTTATCCCCGCCGCCTGACCCTGATCGGCTGCCAGCCGCTCGACCTCGAAAACTGGGGCGGGCCGCTGACCGAGCCGGTCCGCGCCGCGCTGGAGCCGGCGGTCGAAACCGCCGCCAGGGTTCTGACCGGCTGGGGCATCCCGCTGGTCCGCCGCGCCCCGGGCGACGAGGCCGCCCTGCTCGGCCACGATCTCGACGCCGCCCGCTTCGAGCGGGCGGCCGCCGGGCTCTGACCGCGATGTGTCTCGGCGTCCCGATGCGGGTGGTCGGCGGCGACGACGTCACCGCCTTGTGCGAACGGCGCGGCGCGGTCGAGCCGATATCGCTGCTGCTGATCGGCCCGGTCCCTCTCGGTACACCGCTGCTGGTCCATCTCGGCACCGCGGTGCGGGTGCTCGACGAGGAGGAGGCGCGCCGGATCGATGACGCCCTCGACGGCCTCGCCGCCGCGATGGAGGGAAAGCCGTTCGAGCATCTGTTCGCCGACCTGATCGACCGCGAGCCGACCCTGCCCGATTTCCTGCGCGGAGACCCCCCGGGTTGAAGGCGGGCTGCCGCCCGCACCCGCCCGGGGCGATGCCCCGGACCCCCTTTTTTTTCGAAAAAAGAAGGGGGTTTGGGGCATCGCCCCAAGCGGGGCGCGGGGCGGCAGCCCCGTCCTGCCAGCCACAGCCGGAGCATCAGCCATGACCTTCGACCGTCCCCTCGCTTTGCTCGCCTCCGCCGACGGCGCCCGGCTGGCCGCCGCCTGCCCGCGCATCGCCACCCTGCTGCCCCGCCTGGCCGACGCGCTGGAGGGCGGCGCCAGCGAACGCTTCCCGCTGCCGGCCGATCTTGACGCGACCGAGCGCGCCCTGCTCGACGACATCACCGGACGCGGCGAGGTGATCGCCCGCATCCGCCGCCCCGACGGCCGCCGGATCGAGGCCGAGGAAGCGGTGATGGCCGGTCTGTGGCGGCTGCGGATCAGCGATGCCGACGGGCAGATGGTGGGCGAGGCGCTTGATGTCGGCCCGGTGCCGGGCGACCTGCTGCCGGCGGTGGCGCCGCTGCCGCCGCTGACTCTTCCCGCCGCCGCCCCGGACGGGGCCGAGTCCGGCCACGCCCTGTTGGCCGAGATCGCCCACGCCGCCGCGCACTGGCAGCCGGGCCAGCCCAATTACGCCCTGACCGTCGCGCCGCCGGTGATGCCCGACCCGGCGGTCGGCTGGCTGCGCGACCAGCTCGGCCAGGGGCCGGTCGAACTGGCGGTGCGCGGCGAATCCGGCGACTGCCACGTCGCCGCCACCGCCTGTCGCGGGGTGTGGTCGGTGCGCTACCGCAACGGCGCCGGCAAGATCCAGCTCGACGCGATCGAGATCGGCGCGGTGCCGGAAACGGTGTGCGCCGCCGCCGAGGACCGGCGCGATTCGGCGCTGCGGCTGCGCGAGATCGCCTCGGCCTATTTCGCATGAGCGACGAGGCCGCCGCCGCCCGCGCCGTCGCCGACCGGCTGGTCGGGCGCTACCGCGCCATCGCCGCCGGGCTGGGCGACCTGCCGATCGTCAATCCGCGCCTCGGCGTCGAGGCGGTCGGCTTCCGGCCCCATCGCGGCTGGGCGCTCGGGGTGGTGATCACCCCCTGGTTCATGAACCTCGCCGTCGCCGCGCTGGCCGAGGACGCGCCGCTGCCGCCGGCCGGACCGGGCGAGTCCTGGTCGCTGCCGCTGCCGGCCGGCCCCGTCGCCCTCACCGTCGGCCTGCTCGACGGCTTCGGCCGGGTCGATGCCGCCTCGTTGTTCTCGCCGATGCATGCCTTCCCCGACCCGGCGGTGACCCGCGCCACCGCTGCCAGCGTCCTCACCGCCTTGTTCACCCCGCCGGCCGGAGCGGCATGAGCGGCCTGCCCGATCCCGGCCGGATCCGCATCGCCGCCACCCTCGCCGCCGGGCGGATCGGCGCGGTCACCGTCGCCTGCGACCGCCGCCGCGCTTTGACCCCGCTGCTGGCCCGGCTGCCGCTCGACGCGGTGCCGACCGCGATCGGCCGGCTGCACGGCCTGTGCGCCCTGTCGCAGCAGAGCGCCGCCGCCGCCGCGCTGGCCGCCGCCGCCGGACGCGAACCGCCGCTCCCGCCGCCGGGCCGCCTCGCCGCCGAGCGGCTGGGCGAATTGCTGCGCGCCTGCCTGATCGATTTCGCCGCCCGGGTGCCGCCCACCCCGGACGAAATGCAGGCCGCCCGCGCCGCCCTGGCCGGAACCGATCCGGCCGGGGCGCTGACGCGGCTCGGGCTCGGCCCCGCCGACCCGCCGCCCGGATCCTGGGCGGCGCGGCTGCTGGCCGATGCCGCCGGCCTCGGCGCGGTCGAGCCGACCCCGCCCGATCCCCTCACCGCCGCCGACGACGCGGCGGTGCTGGCCGCGCTCGATCGCGACGGGGACTCTTTCGCCGCCCGCCCCAGCCTGCCCGGCCGCCGGCCGCAGACCGGGCCGCTGGCCCGCGCCGTCGCCGCCGGCCGCATCGCCACCCTGCCCTGCGACGCCGCCGCCCGCCTGCGCACCCGCCTCGACGAGATCGCCGCCGCCGCTGGGCTTTCGCCCAGACCCAACCGGGGCGATGCCCCGGACCCCCTTTTATTTTTGAAAAGAAGGGGGTTTGGGGCATCGCCCCAAGCGGGCGCGGGCGGCAGCCCGCTTGGCGAAAGCCAAAAGGACTGGCTGCGCGCCGGCCAACTCGAACCCGGGCTCGGCTTCGCCGTGGTGGAAAGCCCGCGCGGACGGCTGCATCATCTGGTCGGACTCGACCGCGCCGGCCGGCTGGTCCGCTACCACATCCTGGCCCCGACCGAATGGGCCTTCGCCCCCGCCGGGCCGTTCGCCGCCGCCTTGCCCGGGCTGCGGCTCGACGCCGAGGCGGATCCCGCCACGGCGATCGACCGGCTCGCCGCCTTGTACGACCCTTGCGTCGCCCGCGTCGTCACCGTCACCGGGGCGCGGGCGGAGGACCAAGCCGATGCATGAAATGGCCCTGACCGAAAGCCTGATCGCCCTGGTCGAGGACGCCGCCCGCGAAACCGGCTTCAGCCGCGCCGCCGCCCTGGTGGTCGAGATCGGCGCCCTCAGCCATGTCGATCCCGCCGCGATCCGCTTCTGTTTCGAGGCGGTCAGCCGGGGCACAATCGCCGAAGGGGCCAGGCTCGACATCCGTCACATCCCGGGTGCCGGCTGGTGCCTCGATTGTGGCAAGATCGTCCCGCTGGCGGAACGCTTCGGCGCCTGCCCGGAATGCGGGTGCGCGCACGTCCAGATGACCGAAGGCGACCAATTGCGGCTCAAGGAAGTGGAGATCGGATGATGTGCACCGTATGCGGCTGCGGCGACCACGACACCCCGGCGGGTCACCCCCACGATCATGACCACGACCATCCCCACGGCCACGATCACGACCATGACCACCCCCACGATCACGATCATGGGCACGACCATGACCACGGGCCGTGGGCCGGCGGCGACCACGACCGCGCCCACGACCAGACCCCGGCGCTCGGCGCCGCCCACGCCCCCGGGGTGGCCCCCGACCGGATCGTTCGCATCGAGCGCGACATCCTCGCCCGCAACAACGCCCACGCCGCCGCCAACCGCGCCCGCCTCGCCGAGGCCGGGCTGTTCTCGCTCAACCTGATGTCGAGCCCCGGCGCCGGCAAGACCACCCTGCTGGTCCGCCTGATCGCCGAACTGGCCGGGCAGCCGCCGGTGGTGGTGATCGAAGGCGACCAGCAGACCGCCAACGACGCCGAGCGGATCCGCGCCACCGGCGTCCCGGCGGTGCAGATCAACACCGGTAAGGGCTGCCACCTCGACGCCCACGCCGTCGGCCATGCGCTGGACGAATTGCCGCTCGCCGTCGGCGGGCTGCTGGTGATCGAGAATGTCGGCAATCTGGTCTGCCCGGCCGGGTTCGATCTCGGCGAGACCCGCCGCGTCGTCCTGCTGTCGGTGACCGAGGGCGAGGACAAGCCGCTCAAATATCCCGACATCTTCGCCTTCGCCGATCTGATGCTGTTGACCAAGAGCGACCTGCTGCCCCATCTCGATTTCGATGTCGCCGCCTGCCTCGCCAACGCCCGGCGAGTCAATCCGCGTCTGCGGGTGATGGAGGTGTCGGCGCGGACCGGCGAGGGGCTGGGGCCGCTGGTCGAATGGGTACGGGGCGAGGCCGGGTTGGCCGCCGCCACCGCGCGGGCTTTCGCGGCACGGTGAACCGGGGGCGACTCGGCGGGCTGCCGCCCGCACCCGCTCGGGGCGATGCCCCGAACCCCCTTCTTGTTCGTGAGGCGATCCGGTTGCGCGGGGTGGTGCAAGGGATCGGCTTTCGGCCGTTCGTGTTCGGGTTGGCCGAGCGGCACGGGTTGGCCGGGTTCGTTCGCAATGATGGGGAATGCGTCACCATCGAGGTCGAAGGCGCGGCGGGGGCAATCGAGGCGTTCGGGGTCGGGCTGATCGCCGAGGCGCCGCCGCTGGCCCGCATCGTCGCGTTCGAGCGTGCGTCACGGGCACCTTGCGGCGAGAGCGGGTTCGTCATTCGGGCCAGTGCCGGGCAGGGGGCGGCGGCGGCGGCGATTCCGGCCGATCTGGCGCCCTGTCCCGACTGTCTCGCCGAGCTGTTCGATCCCCGCAGCCGGTTTCATCTCTATCCCTTCCTCAGTTGCACCCGCTGCGGGCCGCGCGCCTCGATCGTCCGCGCCCTACCCTATGACCGCGCCAACACCGCGCTGGCCGATTTCCCGCTCTGCCCGGCCTGCGCCGCCGCCTATCGCGATCCGCGCGACCGGCGCTTCCATGCCGAGACCATCGCCTGTCCGGTCTGCGGGCCGCGTCTCGACACCCCGCTCGCCGAAATCGTCGCCGCGTTGCGGGCCGGGCGGATCGTCGCCCTTAAGGGGGTCGGCGGCTTCCATCTGTTGTGCGACGCCACCAACCCGGCCGCGCTCGCCGCCCTGCGCGCCCGCAAGGGCCGCGACGCCAAGCCGTTCGCGGTAATGGTCGCCAACGAAGCCTCGCTCGACCGGTTCGCCCGGCCGGAAGCGGGGCACCGCGCCGCCGCCGCCGGCCCGGCCCGGCCGATCGTGCTGATGCCGGGGCGGGCCAGAGCACTGGCGGCGGGGGTGGCGCCGGGGCTGGCCCAAATCGGGCTGATGCTGCCGCCCTCGGCCCTGCACGAAGTACTGTTCCACGCCCTGGCCGGGGCACCGGACGGGATTGATTGGCGCACCCAGCCGCTGCCGGTGGCACTGGTCGCCACCAGCGCCAACCCCAGCGGCGAGCCGCTGGTGATCGACGATGCCGAGGCGCGCGCCCGGCTGGGCGGGATCGCCGACCTGATCGTCGGCCATGACCGCGCCATCGTCACCCGGCTCGATGATTCGCTGCTGATGCTGGCCGACGGCGCCCCGGCGGTGCTGCGGCGCGGCCGGGGACTGGTGCCGGAACCGCTCGACCTCGGCGGCGACGGCCCCTGCGTGCTGGCGCTCGGCGCCCATCTCAAGGCGACGGTGACGCTGACCCGGGGGCGCGAGGCGTTCGTGTCGCAGCATGTCGGCGACCTCGACAGCCCCGCCGCCGATGCCTTCCTGCGCGAGGTCGCCGCCGGCCTGACCGGGCTGCTCGGCCTGACCCCCGATCTGGTGGTGTGCGACCGCCATCCCGACTACCGCTCGACCCGCATCGCCGAGGAGATCGCCGCCGCCCTCGGCCGCCCCGTGCTTCGGGTCCAGCACCATGCCGCCCACATCGCCGCGATCGCCGCCGAACATCGCATCGACGAACCGTTGCTCGGCGCCGCCCTCGACGGGATCGGGCTCGGCGATGACGGCACCGCCTGGGGCGGCGAACTGCTCCGGATCGAGGCCGGCGCGTGGCAGCGCCTGGGCGCCCTCGCCCCGCTCGCCTTGCCCGGCGGCGACCGCGCCGCGCGCGAGCCGTGGCGGATGGCGACGGCGGCGCTGGCCCGGCTCGGCCGCGCCGACGCGGCGGCGGCCCGTTTCCCCACCCAACCCCTGGCCGCCGCCCTGGCCGCGCGGATCGACCGTGCCCCGGTCACCACCAGCCTCGGCCGCCTGTTCGACGCCGCCGCCGCCCTGCTCGGCCTGCGTCTGGTGCAGGACCACGAAGCCCAGGCCGCGATGGAACTGGAGGCGCTGGTCACAACCCCGCGCCCGCTGCCCGATGGCTTCACCCTGACGGCTGGCCAACTCGACTTCCTCCCATTGCTCGCCACCCTGGCCACCCCCGGCCTCACCCCCACCGAGGGCGCCGACTTGTTCCACGGCACCCTGATCGCCGGCCTTGCCGCCTGGATCGCCGCCGCCGCCACCGAATTCGGCACCGACCGGGTCGCCCTGGGCGGCGGCTGCCTTGCCAACCGGGTGCTGGCCGATGGCCTCGCCGCCGCCCTGCGTCGGCAAGGCCTGACCCCGCTGCTGGCCCGCGCCGTCCCCTGCGGCGACGGCGGCCTGTCATTGGGTCAGGCGGCCTTGGCCCGCAAATTTTAAAAACAAAGGGGGTCCGGGGCATCGCCCCGGCCGGGTGCGGGCGGGAGCCCGCCGACTTCTCGCCTTGAGCGTAGGTTCGGGTCGCAAAACCGGTGCAATCGGCTATACTGAAGCCCTAACCAATCCGTCCCCGTAAAGGGAGGCGGAACAAGAACAAAAGAAACGAAGGGCCGCCAAGGCCCCGGCAGGGAGTGCGGGGGATCCCCCGCGAACATCGGAGCGACACGCCGGGCGGCGTGGTCTCCGGTCTTGCTCTTCGTCATGGGGGACGTGATGTGTCTTGCCATTCCCGCTGAAATCGTCGCGCTTCATCCCGGCGAACGCGCGTTGGTCAGCCTTGACGGGGTGACCAAGGAAATCTCGGTGGCGCTGCTCGACGGGGTGGCGGTGGGGGATTACGTCGTGGTCCATGTCGGCCATGCCCTGGCCCGGATCGACCCGGAGGAGGCCCGCCGCACCCTCGACCTGCTGGCCGAGGCGGCGGCGCTGACGGCGGAGGGCGCGGCATGAAATATGTCGATGAATTCCGCGACGGCGGCCTCGCCCGCGGCCTTGCCGCCACCATCGCCGCCGAGGCGGAGCCGGGGCGGACCTACCGCCTGATGGAATTCTGCGGCGGCCATACCCACGCCATCGCCCGCTACGGGCTGGAAGACCTGCTGCCACAGGCGGTGCGGCTGATCCACGGTCCCGGCTGTCCGGTCTGCGTGCTGCCGGTCGAGCGGATCGACGCCGCCATCGCCCTGGCGCGGCGGCCCGGGATCACCCTGTGCAGCTATGGCGACCTGCTGCGGGTGCCGGGCTCGGGCGGGACCAGCCTGCTGAAGGCCAAGGCAGCGGGGGCCGACGTGCGGATGGTCTATTCGACCCTCGACGCGGTGGCGATCGCCCAGCGCGAGCCGGAGCGGACCGTGGTGTTCCTCGCCATCGGCTTCGAGACCACCACCCCGGCCAGCGCGGTGGCGCTGGAACAGGCCGAGGCGGCCGGGCTCGGCAATTTCGCCCTGATCTGCAACCATGTGCTGACCCCCCCGGCGATGCGGGCGATCCTGGCCGGCGCCGACGGGCTGGCGGCCGATCTCGACGGGGTGATCGGCCCGGCCCATGTCTCGACCGTGATCGGGGCCGAGGCCTACGATTTCTGTGCCGCCGAATTCGCCACCCCGCTGGTGGTGGCCGGGTTCGAGCCGCTCGACCTGCTCCAGGCGGTGCTGATGCTGGTGCGTCAGATCAATCGCGGCGAGGCGCGGATCGAGACCCAGTACCGCCGCGCCGTCACCCCCGGTGGCAACCGCAAGGCCCAGGCCCTGGTCGAACGCTGGTTCGAGCCGCGCGGCGCCTTCGCCTGGCGCGGACTGGGATCGCTGCCGGCCAGCGGGCTGAAGCTGCGCCCCGCCTTCGCCCGCTTCGACGCCGAGGCCCGCTTCGACCTCGCCCCCCGCCCGGTGGCCGATCCGCCCGCCTGCGAATGCGGCGCGATCCTGCGCGGACGCAAGCGGCCGGAGGAATGCCGGCTGTTCGGCACCGGCTGCACCCCCGACCATCCGGTCGGCGCCTGCATGGTCTCGGCCGAGGGCGCCTGCGCCGCGCGCTGGAGCTATGGCCGCTTCCGCGCCGCCCCGGCCGGGCAGGCGGTGCCGGCATGACCGCGCCGCGCCCCACCCCGCCCTCCGGCGGCCGGGTCGAGATGATCCACGGCGCCGGCGGCAAGGCGATGGCCGAACTGATCGCCTCGATCTTCGCCCCGGCGCTGGCCAACCCCTATCTCGCCCAGGGCAACGATCAGGCGGCGCTGCCGATTCCGGCCGGCGGCCGGCTGGTGTTCTCGACCGACGGCGCGGTGGTGTCGCCGCTGTTCTTCCCCGGCGGCGACATCGGCAAGCTCGCGGTCAACGGCACCGTCAACGATCTGGCGATGGCCGGGGCGACTCCGCTCTACCTCTCGACCAGCTTCATCATCGAGGAAGGCTTCCCGCTGGCCGATCTCGACCGCATCGCCCGCTCGATCGGGGCGGCGGCGCGGGCGGCGGGGGTCGCGGTGGTCACCGGCGACACCAAGGTGGTCGAACGCGGCAAGGCCGATGGCCTGTTCATCGCCACCGCCGGGATCGGGGTGGTGCCGGCCGGGCTGGAACTGTCGGGCGACCGCGCCCGGCCGGGCGACCGGGTGATCCTGTCGGGCAGCGTCGGCGATCACGGGGTGGCGATCCTGTCGCAGCGGGAAAACCTGTCCTTTGCCACCGATCTTGAATCCGACTGCGCCGCGCTGGTGCCGCTGGTGGCGGCGATGGTCGCCGCCGCCGGGCCGGCGCTGCGGCTGATGCGCGACCCGACCCGGGGCGGGCTGGCCGCCACCCTCAACGAGCTGGCGCGCCAGTCCGGCGTCGGCATGGCGCTGGAGGAGGCGGCGATCCCGGTCAAGCCGGCGGTCAGCGCGGTGTGCGAACTGCTCGGGCTCGATCCGCTGACCATCGCCAACGAGGGCAAGCTGGTGGCGGTGGTCGCCCCCGAGGCGGCGGAAACGCTGCTGGCGGCGATGCGGGCCCATCCGCTCGGGGCGGCGGCGGCGATCGTCGGCACGGTGGTCGAGGATCCGCGCCGGCTGGTGCGGATGCGCACCGCCTTCGGCGGCGAACGGATCGTCGATTGGCTGGCCGGCGAGCAATTGCCACGGATCTGCTGAGGGGGGCGGGGGACGATGAGCAAACCCAGTCCAATCCTGGTGGTGGCCGAGGAAACCGGCCTGCGCGAGGCGCTGCGGCAGGCGCTGGCCCCGGTGTTCGAGGTGATCACCGTCACCGGCGGGGCCGAGGCCGAATCCGTGCTGGCCGGGGCGATGGTGGCGGTGGTGCTGTGCGCCCCCCGGGTCGGCGGCGAGAGCGGCCTCGCCCTGCTGTCGCGGCTGCGCACCCACTGGCCCGACCCGGTGCGGCTGCTGCTGGCCGGCGGGCTGGCGGCGGAGGAGATCGTCGCCGGGCTCGACCATGCCGGGCTGTACCGCGTCGTCGCCGAGCCATGGCAGCCCGACCGCCTGCTCGCCACCGTCGCCGAGGCGGCCTGGCTGTTCCAGCGCCTGACCCAGACCCCGGCCAACGATGCGCGCCCCCTGCCCGTCCGCCCGCCCGCCGCCGACGGGTTCGACCCGATCGTCCATGCCGCCACCAGCCCGGTGGCCAAGGTGATCGAACTGGCCCGCCGCGCCGCCGCCTACGACATCTCGGTGCTGATCACCGGCGCCTCGGGCACCGGCAAGGAATTGCTGGCCCGCGCCATCCATCAGGGCTCGGCCCGGGCCGGCGGCCCGTTCGTGGTCGAGAATTGCGGCGCCCTGCCCGAGCATCTGCTCGAAAGCGAGCTGTTCGGCAGCAAGAAGGGGTCCTACACCGGGGCCTATCAGGACCGGATCGGCCTGTTCGAGGTCGCCGACGGCGGCACCCTGTTCCTCGACGAGATCGGCGAGACCTCGCCCGCCTTCCAGGTCAAGCTGCTCAGGGCGTTGCAGGAGGGCGAAATCCGCCCGGTCGGCGCGCAGCGGCCGCGCCGGGTCGATGTGCGGGTGATTTCCGCCACCAACCGCGACCTGGAAAGCGAGGTGGCGGCCGGCCGCTTCCGCCGCGACCTCTATTACCGGCTGGCGGCGTTCCCGATCCACATCCCGCCTTTGGCCGAGCGGCGGATGGACGTCGCCCCGATCGCCGAGCGGATCCTGGCCCAGGTCAACCAGGCCTTCCACCGCGCCGTGCCCGGCTTCGCCCCCGACACGCTGCGGCGGATGGAGGCCTATGGCTGGCCCGGCAACGTGCGCGAGCTGCACAACGAGATCCAGCGGATGGTGGCGCTGTCCGACGCCAACCAGCCGCTCGGGCCACAGCTGCTGTCGCCGCGCATCCTCGCCCCCGCCCCGGCCGGCATCGGCGCCACCCTCAAGGACCGGGTCGAGGCGCTGGAACGCAGCGAGATCGAGGACGCGCTGGCCCGCAGCCGGGGCAACATCAGCCACGCCGCCGAACTGCTCGGCCTGTCACGGGTCGGGCTGCGCGCCAAGATCGACCGTTACCAATTGCGCCGTCCCGACGGCGAGGGCGGCTATGCCGCCGAATCGCTCAATTGACCCCACCGTCACCAGGAGAGCCCCGCCGATGCCGCCCCGTCCCGCCGCCCTCGCCCTGCTCGCCGCCGCCCTGCTCGCCGCCGCCCCGGCCCAGGCCCATTTCCTCGAAATCCTGCCCAGTGCCGACGTGCTGCCCGAGGGCGGCGCCCTGTCGGTGGCGCTGCTGTTCACCCATCCGATGGAGCGCGGCCCGGTGATGGACCTCGCCCGGCCGAAGCGGGTCGGCCTCGCCGCCGGCGGCAAGGTCACCGACCTGACCGCCAGCCTGCGCGAGGACAAGGTCGAGGGTCACCAGGGCTGGCGGTTCGACACCAGCCTGTCCCGCCCCGGCGCGGTGACCCTGTTCGTCGAGCCGCAGCCCTATTGGGAGCCGGCGGAACGGCGCTGGATCACCCATTACGCCAAGGTGGTGGTCGATGGCTACGCCTCGGGCGAGGGCTGGGAGCAGCCGGTCGGCCTGCCGGTCGAGATCGAGCCGCTGACCCGCCCGACCGGGCTGTGGACCGGCAGCCTGTTCCGGGGGGTGGTGCGGGTCAAGGGCAAGCCGGCGGCCTTCGTCCCGGTCGAGATCGAATGGGCCAATGACGGCTCGGTCACCGCGCCCAACGAGGCGTTCGTCACCCAGGTCACCCGCACCGACCAGAACGGGGTGTTCGCCGCCACCCTGCCGCGCGCCGGCTGGTGGGGCTTCGCCGCCCTGACCGAGGGGCCGGCGGCCAAAGGCCCGGACGGCAAGCCGGCCAAGAGCGAACTGGGCGGCCTGATCTGGGTGCGGGCCACCGACCTGCCCCCGGCCAAGTAGGGCGGCGGCGATGGCACACATTCCCGACGGGGTGCTGGCGGTCCCGGTGCTGGCCGGCGGCGCGCTGCTGGCGGCGGGCGGACTGGCGCTCGGCCTGCGCCGGCTCGACGAACGGGCGATCCCCCCCACCGCGATCCTCGCCGCCACCTTCTTCGTCGTCTCGCTGGTGGCGGTGCCGCTCGGGCCGACCAGCGTCCATCCCCTGCTCGGCGGGCTGATGGGGCTGGTGCTGGGCTGGCGCGCCTTCCCCGCCGTGTTCGTCGGGCTGGTGTTGCAGGCGGTGCTGTTCGGGGTCGGCGGCCTGACCAGCCTCGGCGTCAACACCGTGACGATGGCCCTGCCCGGGATCCTGCTCGCCGCCGCCGTCCGCCCGGCGTTGGCCGGAGCCGGCCCCGGCCGGCTGCTGGCGCTCGGCGCCCTGGTCGGCGGGCTGGCCCCGCTCGGCAGTGCCGGCGGTGTCGCCCTCGCCCTGGCCGCGTCGTCGAGCGATTACCTGCCCAGCCTGCGGCTGGTGGCGCTGACCTATCTGCCGCTGGCGGGGGTCGAGGCGGTGTTGACCGCCCTGCTGCTGCGCAGTCTGGCCCGGGTCCGGCCCGATCTGATCGTCACGCCGATCGAGGTGGCGCCATGAGCGGGGCTGCCGCCCCGCACCCCGCTTGGGGCGATGCCCCAAACCCCCTTTTTTCTGAAAATAAAGGGGGTCCGGGGCATCGCCCCGGGCGGGTTCGGGCGGCAGCCCGATCGCTGGCGCTGGCCGTCCTGCTGCTGGCGGCCGGGCCGGCCGAGGCGCACAAGCTCAAGCTGTTCGTCACCCAGGCCGGCACCGACATCGAGGGCGAGGCGTTCTTCGTCGGCGGCGGCCGGCCGCAGGGCGCCAGCGTGATCATCCACGATCCGGCCGGGCAGGAAGTGGCACGGCTCGCCACCGACGCGGAAGGCCGCTTCCGCTGGACTCCGCCCCGGCCCGATGCCTATCGCATCGCCGTCGATTGCGGCGACGGGCACGCGATCGAGACCAGCCTGGGGGCGGCGCCGGTCGCAGTACCCGTGGCGGCGGGGCCGGCGCCCGAGGAGGCACGGATCGAGGCGGCGGTCGAACGGGTGCTGGCGCGGCGGCTCGACCCGCTGATCGCCGCCCAGATCGAGGCGGACAGCCGGCTTAGGCTCAACGATCTCGTCGGCGGGATCGGCTACATCGTCGGGCTGGCCGGGCTCGGCCTCGCCTGGGCGGCGCGGCGGCGGCGGTGAGCGACCTCGACCCGCGCACCTGTCTGCTCGCCACCCTGGCGACGCTGGCCACCGCGCTGGCGCTGCACTCGCCCGGGGTGCTGGCCGCCGCGCTGGCCCTGGCGGTCGGGCTGGCCCTGCTGGCCGGGGTGCCGGCGCGGCAATTGGCGCGCCGGCTGCTTCAGGTCGAGGGCTTCCTGCTGGTGCTGCTGGCGACGCTGCCGCTGACCATGCCGGGGCCGGCGGCAGTGGAATGGGGGCCGCTGGCGCTGTCGCGGCCGGGGCTGGAGCGGGCGGCGGAAATCCTGCTGCGGGTCGGGCTGTGCGCGGTGGCGCTGCTGACCCTGCTGGGCGGGGTCGAGCCGGTGCGGCTGGGCCATGCCCTGGCCCGGCTCGGCACCCCGGCGCGGCTGGTCCATCTGCTGCTGTTCGCCGCGCGCTATGTCGGGCTGATCGGGGCCGAGGCGACCCGGTTGCAGGAGGCGCTGCGCGCCCGCGCCTTCCGCCCCCGCCTGTCGCGCCACGCCTTCGCCACCCTGGCCGACCTGATCGCCGCCCTGCTGGTGCGCGCCGTCGCCCGCGCCGAGCGGATCGACGAGGCGATGCGCTGCCGGGGCTTCGCCGGCCGCTTCGCCCTGATCGACGAATCCCGCTTCGGCCGCGCCGATGCCGGCTTCGCCGCCGGGCTGGGGCTGGTGCTGGCGCTGACCCTGGCGGCGGACCGGCTGGGATGAGCCCGCTGTTCGACCTTGATGCGGTGCGGGTCGAACGCGGCGGCCGGGTGGTGCTCGACCGCCTGTCGCTGCGGCTCGATCCCGGCGAACGGCTGGCGCTGGTCGGGGCCAACGGCGCCGGCAAGACCACCCTGCTGCGCACCCTGGTCGGACTGGAACGACCGAGCGCCGGCCGCCTTGTTGCCTTCGGCGCCGAACGGCGGCGGGAACGCGATTTCCACGAGGTGCGCCGCCGCGCCGGCCTGCTGTTCCAGGACGCCGACGACCAGTTGTTTTCGCCGACGGTGATCGAGGACGTCGCCTTCGGTCCGCTCAATCTCGGCCTCGCCCCCGACGCCGCCCGCCAGCGTGCCGAGCAAACCCTGGCCGAACTCGACCTTACCCCGCTGCGCGACCGCATCACCCACCACCTCTCCGGCGGCGAGAAACGGCTGGTCAGCCTCGCCGCCCTGCTGGCGATGCGCCCCGAGGTGCTGCTGCTGGACGAGCCGACCAACGCGCTCGACCGCGACCACGCCCACCGGCTGGAACAGGTGCTGAGCGGCCTCGATCAGGCGATGGTGATCGTCTCGCACGACGATGCCCTGCTGGCGCGCCTAGCGACCCGGGGCGCGGTGCTGCGCGACGGCCACCTGATCCCGGCCACCCTGCACCGCCACGCCCACCAGCACGACCATCTGCACTGGCACGCCCTCCCCTGAAAAAGAGGGGGGTCCGGGGCCGTGCCCCGGCGGGCCCGCGGGCAGCGCCCGCGCGAGCGGACGTGATACACTGCCCCGATGTGCGGACGCTTCACCCGAACCACCTCCCCCGCCGCGCTGGCCGAAACCTTCGCCGCCGCCCCGCCGACCGAGGCGACGCCCGACGGCATCCTGGCCCCCGGCCAGCCGATCCTGATCCTGCGCTTCAACCCGGCGACGGGACGGCGAACGCTCGACCCGGCCCGCTGGGGCCTGATCCCGCATTGGACGCGCGAGGCGGTGCCGGCCGGCAAGCTGTTCAACGCCCGGGCCGAGACCCTGGCCGAACGGCCGGCGTTCCGCGACCCGTTCCAGCGCCGCCGCTGCCTGATCCCGGCCGAGGATTTCTTCGAACGCGACGACCACCCGCCGCGCCGGCTCCACCGCATCGCCCCGCGCCAGGGTGGCCTGCTGGCGCTGGCCGGGCTGTGGGACAATTGGCGCGGCCCGGACGGAACATGGCGGCGCAGCGCCACCATCATCACCACCGAGGCCCGCGATCCGGTCGCGGCACTGCATCCGCGCATGCCGGTGCCGCTCGCCCCCGAGGACTGGCCGCTGTGGCTGGGGGAAATCCCCGCGCCGGCCGAGGCGCTGGCCGACCTGCTGCGCCCCCGCCCCCGGCCCGAACTGGCGGCGCGGGCCGAGACCGGCCCCCAGCATCCGCTCGACCTATCGCCTTCGTCTCCGCCGGGACCCCTTGGCGAACGGGCTGATCGGACGGATACTTCGGCCGACACCCGGACGTGACGGCGAGAGGGGCGATGACGGCATTGGCGACCGAGATCCGCGAGACCCGGGTCGAACCCGGCAGCCTCGCCTTGTGGTTCCTCGGGCAGAATGGCTGGGTGGTGAAATCCCCCGGCGGCGGGGTGGTGGCGGTCGATCCCTACCTGACCGATTCCTGCAACCCGTCGCGGCGCGGGCTCGACCTCGCCCGGATGGTGCCGCCGCCGCTGGCCCCGGAGGAACTGGAGGCCGATCTGGTGGTCTGCACCCATTCCCACCGCGACCATGCCGACCCCGCCACCCTGGCCGCCTGCGCCTGGAGCGGCCGGATCGGCGGCTTCCTCGGCCCGGGCGACACCCAGACGGTGTTCGCCGATGCCGGCATCGCCGAGGGCGACCGCGACCTGCTGTGGCCCAACCGGGTGATCGAACACGGCGACCTGCGCCTGACCGGCACCTTCGCCCTGCCGACCGATGCCGGCGACCTCAACCATGTCGGGCTGCTGATCCAGGCCGGCGGCGGGCCCAAGCTGTGGATCACCGGCGACACCGGCTGGCACGACCGGCTGGCCGAGGCCGGACTCAAGCATTTGCCCGACGTGGTGTGCGTGCCGATCAATGGCGGCTACGGCAACCTGTCGCACTGGGAGGCGGCGGAACTGGTCCGCCGGGTCGGGCCGGCGCTGGCGATCCCCTGCCACTGGGACCTGTTCCCCGACAATGCCTGCCCGCCGCGCCAGTTCCAGGCCTCGCTGACGGTCAAGGGCCTGCGTCAGCTCTATCACGAGCCGGTGCATGGCCAGCGGCTGATCCTGACCGCCCACCGCGCCTGATCCCCCCGGGCGAGGGGTCAGCGCGGATAGACGTGGATCTCGACCCGGCGGTTGATCGCCTGATTTTCGGGATAGGGCTGACCGGTGTCGCTGTGGTTGGGGACGCGCGGGGCGTTGTCGGCGAAGGCGGCGGTCTTCATCCGCGCGGTGTCGATCCCGAGTTCGTTCAGCACCTTGAGGGTGGCCAGGGCGCGGGCGCTCGACAATTCCCAATTGCTGGGAAATTGCGGGGTGCTGACCGGGGTATCGTCGGTGTGACCCTGGATCTCGATCTGATAGCCGTTGAAACGCTTCTGGCCGAGGGTCTCGGCGATGTCCTTCAGCAGCGGGCGGATCGCCGGCAGGATCTCGGCCGAACTGGGCTTGAACATCCCGCCGCTGGCGAGATTGAGCACCACGCCGCGATCGTCGCGGCCGATATCGACCGAATCCTCCACCCCGGCCCCGGCGACCTTGCCGCGCAGCTCGGTGCTGAGGTCCTGCAACGGCTTGGTGACGTCGCGGTTGCCGATGTCGCGGGCCATGCCGGCCTGGACCTCCTCGTACTTGCTGAGGTCGATCTTCGACATCGACACCAGCAGCACGAAGAACGCCATCACCAGGGTGATCATGTCGGCGTAGGACAGCAGCCAGTCTTCCAGCGGTTCCTCGTTCTTCTTCTCGAACCGGCTCATCGCGCGCTCCCTCCGGTCAGCGCCGGACCTTGTCGATGTCGAAGTGGATCGAGGGATCGAGATAGGAATTCATCGCGTCCTGGATGAAGCGCGGGCTGCGCCGCTCGGCCAGCAGCGCCAGCCCCTCGGCCACCACCTGATTGCGGAAGCGAACGATCGATTCGCGCTGGAACGCCTTGTTGGCCGCCGGCATCAGCACCATGCGGGCGAACAGCACGCCATAGAGGGTGCCGAGCAGGCCGACCGCCATGCCGCCGCCGAGCTTGGACGGGTCGCTGCCGAGATTGTCGAGCATCACCACCAGACCGACCAGGGTGGCCATCATGCCGAAGCCGGGGGCGTTGCTCGCCATGTATTTGAGAATCTCGGTCGGCACGACATGGCGCTGGAACGAGGTCTCGATCAGGTTCTCCAGCAACTGCCGCACCTCGGCCCCGGTATAGCCCGAGATCACCAGATTGATGCCGAAGGCGAGGAAGGGATCCTGGCTCTTCAGCGCCCGGGTGTCGGTTTCCAGCGCGGTGATGCCGCCCTTCTGCATCAGGTAGCCCCAGCGGATGACGCGGGCGACCTCGTTGGTCAGCATCTCGCGCGCCATCTTGGGGGTGAAGAAGATCGCCTTCAGCAGCCCCATCGCCTGACGGACATAGCGCAGCTCGAACGCCACCAGGGTCGCGGCGAGCGTGCCGCCGATCACCATCATGAAGCCGGTCAGGTGAAGGAAAATCTTAACATTCGTGGTGGCGATCAGAATCGCGCCCACGAACAACACCAGGCTGAGGAAAAACCCGATGATGGTAGGGAGTGACATGCGGACACCGTCCCGACGACATTCTGCTGTCCCGCGCGCGCCAGTTCTTGGGCGGCGGCATCTTATCTTGATCCAAGATGCCGGTAGGAGCAACCCACGGCTTCATCGCCCGGTCGATTTCGCGCCGCCGCCCCCGCCCGGCCGGGACAACGGGTTGTTTTCGTTCCCCTTCGTGCCGCCGGCGCTCCGGGCGGGGCCGCCCGGCGGCGGTGACCGTTGACAGCGGGGACCGGCTGCGGCGAAAGTCGCCTCCTTGCTCCGATGATGAGAGTTGTGTCGATGTCTTCCTCCCTTCGCGTCGCCGTCGTCGGCCTCGGCTATGTCGGCCTGCCGCTGGCGGTAACGCTCGCGCGTCATTTCCCCACCCTCGGCCTCGACATCTCGACCGCGCGCATCGCCGAGTTGCAGCGCGGCCACGACCGGACCGACGAGGTCGCCCCCGCCACCCTGCGCGCCAGCACGCTGAAACTGTCGGCCGACCCCGCCGCGATCGCCGGCTTCGACCTCTACATCGTCACCGTGCCGACCCCGGTCGATGCCGCCAACGAACCCGACCTCCGCCCGGTGCTGAGCGCCTGCCGCACCGTCGGCGAGGCGATCCGCCCCGGCGCGGTGGTGGTGTTCGAAAGCACGGTCTATCCCGGCGTCACCGAGGACATCTGCGGCCCCGAGCTGGAACGGGTGTCCGGCCTCAAATGCGGGGTCGATTTCTTCCTCGGCTACAGCCCGGAGCGGATCAATCCCGGCGACCGCGAGCACACCGTCGACACCATCACCAAGGTGGTGGCCGGCCAGACCGCCGAAGTGACGCGGATGCTGGCCGCCGTCTACGGCAAGGTCACCCGGGGCGGCGTGTTCGAGGCCGCCTCGATCCGCGTCGCCGAGGCGGCCAAGGTGATCGAGAACGCCCAGCGCGACATCAACATCGCCTTCATCAACGAAGTGACGATGATCTTCCAGAACCTGGGGATCTCGATCCACGACGTGCTGGAGGCCTCGGCCACCAAGTGGAACTTCCTCAATTTCAAGCCGGGGCTGGTCGGCGGCCACTGTATCGGGGTCGATCCGTTCTACCTCGCCCGCTGCGCGATCGATCACGGCCACCATCCCGAGATCGTGCTGGCCGGGCGGCGGATCAATGACGGGATGGGGCGCTGGATCGCCGACCGGATCTCGGCCAAGCTGGCCGACAACGCCCGGATCCTGGTGCTCGGCCTGACCTTCAAGGAAAACGTCCCCGACCTGCGCAACTCGAAGGTGGTGGACGTGATCCGCGCCCTGCGCGAGGCCGGCCACCGGGTCGATGTCCACGATCCGCTGGCCGACCCGGCCGAGGCGGCGCACGAATATGGCGAGACGCTGATGCCGAGCCTCGACGGCGCCGGCGGCTATGATTGCGTGGTCGGCGCGGTGCCGCACGCCCCCTACGCCGCCTTCACCGCCGAGGCCTTCGCCGCGCTGCTGGCCCCGGGCGGGCTGGTCGCCGACATCAAGGGGATGTGGCGCGGCGTCGCCCTGCCGCCCGGGCTGCGCGGCTGGCAGCTCTAGCTCCGCTTTTTCTGCGCGGGGGGGACCAGATCCCCCTCGCACCCGCGCCGCTGTTGGATTATCGTGCCGCCCCATGATGAGCGATTCCTCTTCCCGCACCCCCGCCGGCACCACTCACTTCGGCTTCCGCACCGTGGCCGAGACCGAGAAGGCCGGTCTGGTCCGCGACGTGTTCGATTCCGTCGCCGGCAAGTATGACCTGATGAACGACCTGATGAGCGTCGGCATCCATCGCCTGTGGAAGGCCACCTTCCTCGACATGCTGCGCCCGCGCCCGGATCAGGTCCTGCTCGATGTCGGCGGCGGCACCGGCGACATCGCCTTCGGCTGGAAGAAGCGCGGCGGCGGCCCGGTCACCGTCTGCGACATCAATCGCGAGATGCTGGCGGTCGGCCGCGACCGCGCCTTCGACCGCAATCTGTCGGGCGGGCTGACCTGGGTGTGCGGCAACGCCGAATCCCTGCCGCTGCCCGACCGCAGCGTCGATCGCTACACCATCGCCTTCTGCCTGCGCAACGTCACCCACTGGGATGCCGCCCTGGCCGAGGCCTATCGGGTGCTGAAGCCGGGCGGGCGCTTCATGTGCCTCGAATTCAGCCATGTGGTGGTGCCCGGGCTGCGCGAGGCCTATGACGCCTATTCGTTCCAGGTGCTGCCGCGCGTCGGCGAGATGGTCACCGGCAACCGCGACGCCTACCAGTATCTGGTCGAGAGCATCCGCAAGTTCCCGCCCCAGGGCGAACTGGCGGCGATGATCGCCGAGGCCGGGTTCGAGCGGGTGTCGGTGCGCAACCTGTCGGCCGGCATCGCGGCCATTCATTCCGGCTGGCGCGTGTGATCAAGGCGTATCGGAATCTCAGTCGTCTGGCCTCGATTGCCCGGGTGCTGGCCCGCTACGACGCGCTGTTCCTGCTCGAGGAAAACTTCCCGCCGGCCCGGCTGGTGTCGTGGCCGCTGAAGATCCGGCCGCCGCGCCTCGGCCGGCGCCGCGCCGTCGCCGCGCTGCGGCCGGGTGAGCGGCTGGCGATGGCGCTGGCCGAACTCGGCCCCTCCTTCATCAAGCTCGGTCAGGCGCTGTCGACCCGGCCCGATTTGCTCGGCGAACAGATGGCCGCCGACCTGTCCGGCCTCCAGGACCGGCTGCCGCCCTTCCCGGCCGAACAGGCCCGCAAGATCATCGAGGAAGAACTGGGCGGCCCGCTCGACCAGTTCTATTCCGCCTTCGACGATAATCCGGTGGCGGCGGCCTCGATCGCCCAGGTCCACCGCGCCACCACCGTCGAGGGCCGCGACGTCGCGGTCAAGGTGCTGCGCCCCGGCGTCGCCGCCAAGTTCCGCCGCGACATCGACCTGCTGCTGTGGATGGCCCAGACCGCCGAGCGCGCTTTGCCCCGGCTGCGCCGGCTGAAGCCGCTCGAAACCGTCCGCACCTTCGAGGAATCGGTCAATCTCGAGATGGACCTGCGCTTCGAGGCGGCGGCGGCGGCCGAGCTGGCCGACAATTTCCGCGGCGACGAGAGCTTCCGCGTCCCCGAGGTCGATTGGGTCCGCACCGGCAAGCGGGTGATGACCCTCGAATGGGTCCAGGGCACCCCGATCGATGAACGCGACACCCTGATCCAGGCCGGCCACAACCCCACCGCCATCGTCGGCAAGGCGGCCGAGGCCTTCTTCAATCAGGTGTTCCGCGACGGCTTCTTCCATGCCGATATGCATCCAGGCAACCTGTTCGTCGATTCCGACGGCAATCTGGTCGCGGTCGATTTCGGCATCATGGGCCGGATCAGCCAGGACACCCGCCGCTTCCTCGGCGAGATGCTGCTCGGCTTCCTCTCCGCCGATTACCGCAAGGTGGCCGAGGTCCATTTCGCCGCCGGCTACGTCCCGGCCGACCAGTCGATCGACGCCTTTACCCAGGCCTGCCGCTCGATCGCCGAGCCGATCCTCGGCCGGCCGATGCACGAGATCTCGATCGCCCGCCTGCTCGGCCAGCTGTTCCAGATCACCGAAACCTTCGCGATGGAAACCCAGCCGCAATTGCTGCTGTTGCAGAAGAGCATGCTGGTGGCGGAAGGGGTCGGCCGCAATCTCGACGCCAACGTCAACATGTGGCAGCTGGCCCAGCCGCTGATCGAGACCTGGATGCGGGCCAATCTCGGCCCCGAGGCGCGGATCCGCGCCGCCGCCGGCACCGTGGCCGAGTCGATCGAGCGGCTGCCCCGGCTGCTGCGCGAGACCGAGCGGACCTATGCGATGTTGCAGGGCTCGGGGCTGCGGCTGCATCCGGAGACGGTCAAGGCGCTGGCGGCCGATCAGCGCCGGGGCGGCCGCGCCGTGATGATCGTGCTGCCCTGGCTGATCGCCGCCGGGCTGGCGGTCGCGCTGCTGCTGAAGTAGCGCCCAAGGCGGGGCTGCCGCCCCGCACCCCGCCCGGAGGCGGCGCCTCCGGACCTGGCTTCTCTCGTGATGTGGGCTCTGCCCACCCCCGCCAAGGGCCGCAAGGCCCTTGGAACCCTTTGATGGTCGGGCACGGAGCGGCTTTTCAGCTTGGGCGCGGGATTTGCCGCGCGAAGGGCAAGGAACGGGTTCCAAGGGCCTTGCGGCCCTTGGCGGGTGCGGGCAGAGCCCGCGTTTCGTCTTTCGACCTTTGGCAAACAGGCGCACGGGCAGAAGCCCGCGCGCCTTGATCGTCAGGGCTCGACGGTTTCCAGCGCCTTGAGCTTGGCGGCGGTGACCAGGGTGATCCCCTTCTCGGTGCGATGGAAGCGGCGGGCATCCAGTTCGGCATCCTCGCCGACCACCAGACCGGGCGGCACCACCACCCCCTGATCGACGATGCAGTTCTTCAGCCGGGCATGCCGGCCGATGTCGCAATTGGGCAGAATCACCGAATCCTCGACCAGGCAATAGGAATTGACCCGGACGTTCGAGAACAGCATCGAGCGCCGCACCGTCGCGCCCGAGACGATGCAGCCGCCGGCCAGCAGCGAATCCACCGCCATGCCCCGGCGGTGATCGGAATCGAACACGAACTTGGCCGGGGGGACCTGGGGCTGATCGGTCCAGATCGGCCAGGATTCGTCATAGAGGTTGAGCGAGGGGGTGACGGTGGTCAGGTCGATGTTGGCTTCCCAATAGGCGTCGATGGTGCCGACGTCGCGCCAGTAATGTTCCTGGGCGCCGTCATGCATCACGCAGGATTCGCTGAAATGATGGGCGACGACGCGATGGGTGCCGATCAGGCTGGGAATCACGTCCTTGCCGAAATCGTGCGAACTGCCGGCGAAGGAGGAATCCGTCTCGAGCAGGTCGAACAGCAGCGAGGCGTTGAAGATGTAGATCCCCATGCTGGCCAGCGCCATGTCGGGATGGCCCGGCATCGGTGCCGGATTGGCCGGCTTCTCGTCGAAGCGGACGATGCGGTCATGCTCGTCGATCGCCATCACCCCGAAGCCGGTGGCCAAGGCGCGCGGCACCGCGATGCAGGCGACCGAGACGTCGGCCTGGCTGGTGAGATGCTGGGCCAGCATCTTGGCGTAGTTCATCTTGTAGACATGGTCGCCGGCCAGGATCAGCACATGCTCGGGCCGGTGCTCGCGGATGATGTCGAGGTTCTGATAAACCGCGTCGGCGGTGCCGCGATACCAGTTGCCGCCCTCGGTGCGCTGCTGCGCCGGCAGCAGCTCGATGAATTCGTTGAATTCGCCGCGCAGGAAGCCCCAGCCGCGCTGGATGTGCTGCAACAGCGAGTGCGCCTTGTACTGGGTCAGGACCCCGATGCGGCGAATGCCGGAATTGATGCAGTTCGACAGGGCAAAGTCGATGATGCGGAACTTTCCGGCAAAGGGAATGGCCGGCTTGGCGTGCCAATCGGTCAGGTCCATAAGACGAGACCCCCGCCCCCCGGCGAGAATCAACGCCAACGTTCGACGCAATCGCTGGATTACTTCGAGATCCACTCCCAACTCGGCTTGATCTAACATAAAAACACGCTCCTAACCCACCGCCGTTGTTTCGATTGAACGCGCCTTTCCCCGGGCGTAGCGGAAAGCCTGCCACATTCCACCGCCGGCCACAATGACGACCGGGTGAAACTGTCGGCCAGCGGGCCAACGGCCTAGGCAAGATTGCCATCGGGGGATCCCGCGCCTACTCTTGGGGGAGGGAGGCCCGTACCGGCGGCGGCGATCGCCGCGCCCGCCGGCCGTTGGGAAGACGTCTGTGAGCCTGTGGCATAGCGGAATGAAAGTGGGGATCGAGGCGGTGGACGAGGACCACCGCGTCCTGTTCGCCATCATCGACGAAATCGACGCCCTGCTCGGCCGCGACGGGCCGATCGCCCCGGCGGCCCTGGCCGACATCCTGGCCCGGCTCGGCAACTATGTCAGGATTCATTTCCAGCGGGAGGAAGAGATCCAGAGCGAGGTCGGCTATCCCGGGCTGGAGGAGAATCGCCGTCATCATGGCGAACTGGCGCGGACCCTGGAGGCGTTCGACGGCCGGGTCCGCCTCGACCTCGACCAGGGCGCCGATGCCCGGGCCACCGCCGCGACGATGCGGTCGTTCCTGGCGGTGTGGATCACCGAGCATATCGTCAAGGTCGACCGCAAGATGCGCGGCCGCATCCTGCCATGGTCCGGCTGAGCCGGCCCGGCCTCGCTTTGCTGCTGCTGCTCGGCGGCTGCGTCGCCCATCTGGTGCCGGCCGGGCCGGACACCGCGCCGCCGGCGCTGGAGGCCGAGGCGATCCGCACCGCCGACGGCCAGACCCTGCCGCTGCGGCGCTGGGCCCCCGACGGGCCGCCCCGGGCGGTGATCCTGGCCCTGCACGGGATGAACGATTATTCCAACGCCTTCGACCGGCCCGGCCGGGCGCTGGCGGCGCACGGCATTGTCACCTACGCCTACGACCAGCGCGGCTTCGGCCGCGGCCCCCATCCCGGGCTGTGGTCGGACCGGGCGACCCTGGCCGCCGACGCCCGCGCCGCCCTCCGGCTGCTGGCCGAGCGCCATCCCGGCCTGCCGCTGTTCCTGCTGGGCGAGAGCATGGGCGGCGCGGTGGCGATCGAGGCCCTGGCCCCCGACTCGCCCCCCGCCCCGCCTCCGGCCGGGCTGCGCGGCGCGATCCTGGTCGCCCCGGCGGTATGGGGACGCGACTCGATGGGGGTGGTCCAGCGCGCCCTGCTGTGGCTGGCCGAGGCGCTGACCCCCGGCCTGACCCTGACCGGGCGCGGGCTCGACATCCTGCCGTCGGACAACATCGAGATGCTGCGCGCCTTGTCGCGCGATCCGCTGGTGATCAAGGAAACCCGGGTCGACGCCATCCACGGGCTGGTCGATCTGATGGACGCGGCCGAGGCCGACGTCGCCCGCCTGCCCCTGCCGCTGCTGCTGCTGTACGGCGAGAAGGACGAGGTGATCCCGCCCGAGCCGGTGTGGCGGGCGATCGCCGCCCTCGACCGCCCCGACCAGCGCGCCGCCCTCTATCCCGAGGGCTGGCACATGCTGCTGCGCGATCTCCAGGCCCAGCGGGTAATCGACGACATCGCCGCCTGGACCGCCGCCCCCGCCGCCCCGCTGCCCTCGGGCGCCGATCGCCATGCCGACGCGGTGCGGGCCGAACGCCAAGCCGCGCGGAGCCGGTGACCCCCTCCCGCGATCTGCGGCGGTGACGCCCCGCCGGGGCCGTGGCATACTTCGGCCCCGTGAGACGCTTGAAAGGACATGCCATGCCCACGCCACGGTGGCTGGCGGTGGTTGCAACCCTGGTGGCGGGCAGCGCCGCCCTTCCGGAGCGGGCGCTGGCGGACCAGCGGGCGCTGACGGTGCTGGCCAACGGCCTGCCCAGCCTCGGCGCCAGCCTCGACGAGGTCCGCGCCATGCCGCTGCCCGAAGGGCGGCGCCTGCTGTGCGGCGGCGACGACAACATGCCCCGGCTGGCCGATCCCACCCTGGTCGAACCGCTGACCGGCCGCGCCTCGGGACGGATCCGCTTCTGTACCGTGGTCGCCCCCGCCGACGGCGGCGCGACGCGCTGGAGCCAGGCGGCGATCCCCAGCCTGGCCGGCCCGGCCCGGCTGTGGCTGGTGCTGGTCGAACAGGGCGGCGGCGGACGCTACCGGCTGGCCCGGGTCAGCCTGTGGGCCGGCCGCGAGGCCTGGGACAAGGTGGTCGAGGCGGTCACCGCCCTGCTCGGCCCGCCCAGCGCCGGCGGCGCCCAGATGCTCGGCTGGGAGGATGCCCAGCACGAGACCCTGATGTTCCTCGACCCCAAGGATCCCGACAGCTTCGCGATCGCGGTCGCCGACCTGCATCTGCGCAAGCTGCTGCGCTCGCCCGGCGCCGCCGGCCGGGCCGGCGACTGAGCGGGGCAGCCGGCTACTCGCGCGCGGCGCCGATCAGCGCCTTGCGCAGCCGGCGCACCCCGAGCCACACCGCGACCGCCACCGTCGGCACCGCGATCAGTTCGACCACGTCGTGATGGATCGGCAGGCCGAGCTGGATCAGGCCGCGGGCGAGATAGCCGATCACCCCGAGCAGGTAATAGGTGATCGCCACCACCGACAGCCCCTCGACCGTCTGCTGGAGGCGGACCTGGATCTCGGCGCGGCGGTTCATCGAACGCAGCAGGTCGCGGTTCTTCTCTTCGAGGGCGATATCGACCCGGGTGCGCAGCAGGTCGCCGGCGCGCGACACCCGGGTGGCGAGCGATTGCTGGCGCCGCGCGGCGGCCTCGCAGGTCTTCATCGCCGGCACCAGCCGGCGCTCGGTGAATTCGGCGATGGTCTGCAAGCCGAAGATCCGATCCTCGCGCAGTTCGTAGACCCGGCTGTTGACGATGTTGAAATAGGCCTTGGCGGCGGCGAGGCGGAAGCTGGTGGTGGCGTCGAGCTGTTCCGCCTCGGCGGCGAGCCGGGTCAGCCGGTCGAGCAGTTCGCGATCGTTCTGGGTGCCCTGGGGATCGGCCAGCTGGGTGACGATGTCGGCCAGGGCGCGGTCGATCCGGCCGGTCTCGTTGTTGGCGTAGCGCGCCAGCGGGAAGGCCAGCAGCGCCATCATCCGGTAGGTGTCGATTTCCAGCACCCGCTGCACCAGCCGGCCGGTCTGGCCGGCGGTCAGGTCGCCGTCGCGCACCAGCACCCGGCCGAACCCGTCATTGTGCAGGCGGAAATCGGTCCAGATCTCGGCATGGCCGCCGACCACCTTGCTGCCGACCAGCGGATTGCCGCCGAACAAGGCGGACAGGTCCTCGGGCACCTCGCGCGCGACCGAGACGTGGATCGCGCTCAGCACCTCGCCCGGCAGGCTTTCCAGCCAGCCGAGCGGCAGCAGTTCGAGCGCGGTGGCCTCGAACGGGTTGACGAAGGAATCGCCACGCGAGACGGTATAGGTCGAGAATTCGCTGTGACGTTCCCAGCGCAGGCGGAACCCGCCCAGTTCGCGGCTGAAGAAATTGCAGTCGGCCGCCATCACCTCGGCGCCGTGGGCCGCCAGCAATTCGGCGAGATGGGCCCGTTCGGCGCCGGGATCGGCATGGACCAGCGACAGGTGCGACACCCGCAGCGGCGCCTCGAGCAGATCGAACGGGCGGGCGTGAATTTCACCGGCCAGGACACGGCGCTGCGGATGCTCGCGCAACGCCACCGGTCGAAGTGGCAGAGCCTCGGCCATGACCTACCTATCCCTGATGATGGATGTCTTGAGAGAAAAGCTTTACACCGTTCCTTTCCGACTGCCAATCATCGCGTCGAAACGTCATCCCGCGTTCATTCCCCGGAGTCGCCATGAAAGCCGCCGCCCAGGCCCATGATCTGCTGTTCGTCCGCCCCGGGCTCGACCCCGACCGGCTGACCCGCCTGGTCGCCGAGGCGGTGGCCGGCGCCGATGACGGCGAGCTGTTCCTCGAATACCGCCAGTCGGAGACGGTGGTGCTCGACGACGGCCGGATCAAGAGCGCCAATTTCGACACCGCCCAGGGCTTCGGCCTGCGCGCGGTGGCGGGCGAGGCCCACGGCTACGCCCACGGCTCGGACCTCGACGAGGCGACGATCGCCCGCGCCGCCGCGACGGTCAAGGCGGTGCGCGGCGGCGCCTCGGGCCGGCTCGCCGCCGCCCCGGCCGGCGCGGCCACGCCGCTCTACACCGCCCTCAACCCGCTCGGCAGCCTCGATTTCGCCGCCAAGGTGGCGCTGCTGGGCGAGATCGACGCCTATGCCCGCGGCCGCGACCCGCGCGTCACCCAGGTCACCGCCTCGCTGTCGGGCTCGTGGCAGGCGGTGGCGGTGCTGCGCGCCGACGGCAGCCTCGGCACCGACCTGCGGCCGATGGTGCGGCTCAACGTCAGCGTGGTGATGAGCGAGGCCGGGCGGATGGAAACCGGCGGCCACGGCATCGGCGGCCGGATCGCCTATCAGGGTGTCACCGGGCCGGAGGCGTGGCGCGGCTGCGTCGAGGAGGCGCTGCGGCAGGCCGCGGTCAATCTCGGCTCGATTCCCGCCCCGGCCGGCGAGATGCCGGTGGTGCTCGGCCCGGGCTGGCCGGGGGTGATGCTGCACGAGGCGGTCGGCCATGGCCTCGAGGGCGATTTCAACCGCAAGCGCACCTCGGCCTTCAGCGACCGCATCGGCCAGCGCGTCGCCGCCCCCGGCGTCACCGTGGTCGATGACGGCAGCCTGCCCGACCGGCGCGGCTCGATCACCATCGACGACGAGGGCACGCCGTCGGGCCGCACCGTGCTGATCGAGGACGGCATCCTGACCGGCTACCTCCAGGACCGCCTCAACGCCCGGCTGATGGGGGCCGCCGCCACCGGCAACGGCAGGCGCCAGTCCTTCGCCCACCCGCCGCTGCCGCGCATGACCAACACCTTCATGCTGGCCGGCGACAGGGACCCGGCCGAGATCATCGCCTCGGTCGGGCGCGGGATCTACGCCGTCAATTTCGGCGGCGGGCAGGTCGACATCACCAGCGGCAAGTTCGTGTTCTCGGCCTCCGAGGCCTACCTGATCGAGAACGGCCGGATCGGCCCGGCGGTCAAGGGCGCCACCCTGATCGGCAACGGCCCCGAGGCGATGGGACAGGTCAGGATGATCGGCACCGACCTCGCCCTCGATCCCGGCATCGGCACCTGCGGCAAGGATGGCCAGGGCGTGCCGGTCGGGGTCGGCCAGCCCACGCTCAGGATCGACGGGCTCACCGTCGGCGGCACGGCGGTCTAGCCGAGAGGCGCCGCCTCTCGGCGCTCTCCGCGCGGGGCCGGCGGCCCCGCGACCCCATCGGGTGGAGGGCCTGTGGCCCTCCGGGGGGATCGCCAAGGGGCACCCGCCCCTTGGCCGGCTACAGCCGAGCCTGCGCCTCGGCCAGACAGGCAGCGCGGTCGGGACGAAAATCCCGTTCCGCCCACCATCCCTCCAGCTCGGCCAGCAGCCGTCCCACCGCCGGGCCGGGCGTCAGCCCCAGCGCCAGCAGGTCGGCGCCGCGCACCGGCAGGGCGACCGGCTCCCACTGGCTGGCGAGATCGAGCAGAGCGATCCAGGCGGCGGTGTCGGCCGGATCGAGCCGCAGCCGGCCGTTGCGCCACGCCGCCCAGGCCAGCAGGGTCCGGTCGCGCAGGCGCGAGGCGCCGTGGCGGTGCAGCAGGCGGCGGAAGGCGACGGCGGACAGCGAGGGAAGAAGCACCGGCTCGGCGGCGGCGAGGGCGGCGAGGCGGTCGCGGTCGGCCGCCGACAGCCGCAGCCGCGCCGCGACGGCAGCGGCGGCGGCCGGGTCGGGCCCGAGCAGGGCGGCGAGACGGCGCAGCGGGTCGGGGCGGATCTCGGGCCGGGCCAGACCGCGACACTCCAGCCAGGAGAGCTGGCGCAGGCGGGGGATGTCGTGGATCTCGGGCAGGATCGGCGCCAGCACGCCGTTGGCCAGCATCACCATCAGGGTGGTGGCGGGATCGTCGGCCTGCAACAACCGCAGCAGTTCGGCGGCGATCCGCTCGCCCGACAGGGGGACCAGGCTGGGGGCGAAGCGGCGGCAGGCGGCCACGGCGTCGCGATCGCAGGCATCGCCCCGGCCGAACCAGGCATGGAAGCGGAAGAAGCGCAGCAGCCTGAGCGCGTCCTCCTCGATCCGCCGCGCCGGCAGGCCGACGAAGCGGACCCGGCCAGCGCCGAGATCGGCCAGCCCGTCGAACGGATCGTAGATCCGCCCGGCGGGATCGGCCGACAGGGCGTTGATGGTGAAATCGCGCCGGGCGGCGTCGGCGACCCAATCGTCGGTGAAGACGACCTTGGCATGGCGGCCGTCGGTCTCGACGTCGCGGCGCAGGGTGGTGATCTCGAACCGCGCCCCCCCGACCACGGCGGTGACGGTGCCGTGGGCGAGGCCGGTGGGAATGCCGCGCAGCCCGGCGGCGGCGAGGCGCTCCAGCACCCGTTCCGGCGGCTCGGGGGTGGCGAGGTCGATGTCGCGCACCGGCCGGCGGCACACCGCGTCGCGCACGCAGCCGCCGACGAAGCGGACCTCGGCCCCGCCGGCGGTCAGCGCCGCCAGCACCGCCCGGGTCGGCGCGGCGTCGCGCCAGGGCTGGGGCGGCAATTGCCCGACCGGATCGCCCGGGCGGCGATGGAGGCCGCCGCCGCCCGGCTCAGGCGGGGCCATCGAGCAGCACCTCGGACAGGTTGACCAGCATCGCGGCGGTGGCGCCCCAGATCACCGCGTCGCCCCAGGCCAGCCGCCAGCCCGACCACAGCCGCCCCTCGCGCTCGACCGTCAGGCCCTGATGGTTGGCGGGGTCGAGGGCGAAGGCCAGCGGCAGTTCGATCAGGTCGGCCACCTCGAACGGATCGGGGGTGAAGGCGACCGGCGGCCGCACCAGCCCGACCACCGGCTGGATCAGGAAGCCGGTGCCGGTGGCAAGCGGATCGAGCCGGCCCAGCACCCGCACCCGGCCGGGCGGTAGCCCGACCTCCTCGCAGGTCTCGCGCAGGGCGCAGGTCACCGCGTCGCCGTCATCCTCGGGTTCGAGCCGGCCACCGGGAAAGCTGATCTGGCCGGGATGATGGGCAAGATGGGCGGTGCGCCGGGTCAGCAGCACCGTCATCGCCCCGGGATGGTCGATCAGCGGCAGCAGCACCGCCGCCGGCACCATCGCCGCGAGGTCATCGTCATCGCTGGGAGAGGTGCGGCGCAGCCCGCCGGGCGGACGGGCGGCCAGCCGCCGGGCGATCGTTTCGACGCTCATTCGGACGGGGTCAGCCGCCCCAGGGGAAAGAACACGCCGCTGCTCCATACGCCATAAACCTTTTCACCATCCCGCTCTTCCTCCCACCCCCGCGCGACCAGGTCATAGTACACCGATCGGGTCAGGCGCGCCTCCAATCCCCCCTCCAGCCGCAGATAGGGGGCGGGGGCCTCGGCCTCGCCGCCGCCGGCCAGACGCAGCGGATGATCGGCGTCGAGCGTCACCAGGGCATCGACATTGGTGCGGAACGACAGGATCTGCTCGCGCCCGGCCCCGCCGACGAACATCTCGACGGCGAGGAAGGGCACGTCCTCGACCTCGATCCGCCCGACCTCGCCCGGCGCCACCAGCAGATAGGAGCCGTCGGCGTCGCGGCACAGCATCGAGGCGAACAGGCAGACCATCTCGCGCCGGGCGATCGGCGAGCCGTGATAGAACCAGCGGCCCTGGCGGTCGATATGGATGCCGAGGTCGCCGCAATCGACCGCGGCAGCCGGGTCGCACCCGTGTTTCGGGGAAAGAAAGTCCACCCGTACCGCCTCCCTGCCGCGTCCCGGCGGCGACCACCGCCCGACGCGGGCCGTGTTCACCACACGGCCGATATATTGGCACGATCGCGCGGGACGGAAAGGCCTCCCTCCGGCCGCGCCCCACACGACGAAAGGGCCGGAGGCAGACGCCCCCGGCCCATCGTCACACCACGACCGGCGCGGCGATCAGATCTCGCTGGCCAGCTCCCACACCGCCGGCGCCCGCCACAGGCGGGACTTCAGCATCTCGCGCTCGAACAGCATCTCCTTCGGCACGCGGTCGAGGAACTTGTCGAACAGGTCCTCCTGGCTGCGCGCGTCGGCGACACCGGCCTCGCGATCGATCTTCATCAGTTCCTTGAAGGTCTCGGCCGGATAATCGAGGCCGGCCCATTCGATGTCGTGGTAGGTCGGCACCACGCCGATCGGGGATTCCGCCCCGTTGGCGCGGCCATGGACCCGATCGACGATCCACTTCAGCACCCGCATGTTCTGGCCATAGCCCGGCCACATGAACTTGCCCTCGGCGTTCTTGCGGAACCAGTTGACCCGGAAGATCGGCGGCGGGTTGCTGACGGCGCGGCCCATGTTGAGCCAATGATTGAAGTAATCGGCCATGTTGTAGCCGCAGAACGGCAGCATGGCGAAGGGATCGCGCCGGATCGCCGCCTGACCGACCGCCGCGGCGGTGGCTTCGGACCCCATGGTGGCGCCGAGATAGACGCCGTGGGCCCAGTTGAACGACTGCACCACCAGCGGCGCGTTCTTCGACAGGCGGCCGCCGACGATGAAGGCCGAGATCGGCACGCCGGCCGGGTTCTCCCAATCGGGATCGACGCTCGGGCACTGGCTGACCGGGGCGGTGAAGCGGGCGTTGGGATGGGCCGCCGGGGTGGCGCTGTCCGGGGTCCAGTCGTTGCCCTTCCAGTCGATCAGGTGGGCCGGCTTGTCGTCGGTCAGGCCTTCCCACCACACGTCACCCTCGTCGGTCAGGGCGACGTTGGTGAAGATGGTGTTGGCGGCGCAGGCGGCGATCGCCGACGGATTGGTCTTGGCCCCGGTGCCGGGGGCGACGCCGAAGAAGCCGGCCTCGGGATTGATCGCATGGAAGCGGCCGTCGGGGCCGGGCTTGATCCAGGCGATGTCGTCGCCGACGGTCCAGATCTTCCAGCCCTCGAAGCCGGCGGGCGGGACCATCATCGCGAAGTTGGTCTTGCCGCAGGCCGACGGGAAGGCGGCGGCGACATAGGTCTTCTCGCCCTTCGGGCTCTCGACGCCGACGATCAGCATGTGCTCGGCCAGCCAGCCCTCGTCATGGGCCATCGCCGAGGCGATGCGCAGGGCGAAGCACTTCTTGCCGAGCAGGGCGTTGCCGCCGTAGCCCGAGCCGAACGACCAGATCTTGCGCTCTTCCGGGAAGTGGGTGATGTGGATGTTGTCCGGGTTGCACGGCCACACCACGTCCTGCTCGCCCTTGGCCAGCGGCTTGCCGACCGAGTGCAGGCACTGGACGAAATCACCGGTCTCGCCCAGCAGGTCGAGCACCTTCTGGCCCATGCGGGTCATGATCCGCATGTTGGCGGCGACATAGGGGCTGTCGGTCAGCTCGACGCCGATATGGGCGATGTTCGAGCCGAGCGGGCCCATCGAGAACGGCACGACATAGAGGGTGCGGCCCTGCATGCAGCCGTCATAGAGGGCGCGCATCCGCGCCTTCATTTCCTTCGGCTCGACCCAATTGTTGGTCGGGCCGGCATCGTTGCGGTTGATCGAGCAGATGAAAGTTCGGTCTTCCACCCGGGCGACGTCTCGGGGGTCGGATCGGCACAGGTAGGAATTGGGACGCAGCGCCGGATTGAGCCGAATCATCGTCCCGCTGGCGATCATCTTCTCGCACAGCGCATCATATTCGGCCTGGGAACCGTCGCAGATATAGATATTGTCGGGCCGGCACAGCGCGGCCACCTCCTCGATCCAGCCCAGCAGTTTGCTGTTGGTGGTCTTTCCGCCGGGAATCCCTGGTCCGCTCATCTGATCCCTATCTCCCTGACTTGAACCGGCCGCAGCCCGCCGTGGCGCCGCCGAAAAGAGTGGCGACCATAGACCCGCGCGCGGGTCCGAGCAATGATTTTGGGTGGCTCAGTCAACCCGAACGGGCGGTAAGAATACTTGCCCAAACAGCGACGCGGCGGAAGAATAATTCGTCACGCCGCCGAGGCGCGAACCATCCGCGCGAATCGGGGCCCGGGCGTTATCGGACCCCGCGCCGCAGCCCGGCGACCAGATCGAGGTAGTCGGGCTCGCGGTCGGGCGACAGATGGCCGTGGCGGATCAGGAAATCGAGGATCACCAGATTGACGTTGAACTTGAACCGGGTGGTGTCGCGCACCAGCCGGGCCACCTCGGCCACCGGCATCAGGGTGAAGCGGTCGATCTCGCCGTCGGTGTTGCGCGGCACGAAATCCTCGGGCACCGCGAGGTCGTAGCAGAACATCACGTCGGGCTTGAGGCCCCACTCGTCTTCCATGCAATAGGCGATCGCGCCCACCGGGCGGGCGGTGGCGGCCAGCGCGGCGGGGATGTCGGCCTCCTCCGCCGCTTCTTTCAGCAGGTTGTCGGCCAGCGACAGCGCCCCGGGCTGGCCGCCGGCCACCATGTTGTCGAGCGCGCCGGGGGCGACGCTCTTGTCGGGCGAGCGGCGGGCGATCCACAGATGATCGCCGTCGGGCCGGCGCACCAGCCCGTTGACGTGGATGCCATAGGCGCGGATGCCGAACAGGCTGACCACGCCCCGGTCGATGTCCATCAGCGGCGGGGCGCCGAACCGGCCGGCGACGCGGTACATCTCGCCGCGCGGCGCCGGGGTGCCCCAGGCCCGGTGCAGGTCGAGCGCCACCCCGCCGACCGCCTCGGTGCGCGCCTGCGGAGAGGTCAGCAGCGGATGCAGCGTCACCGCGTCGCGGCCGACCCGGAACACCTCGGGATAGGGGGCGAGACGGTGGGCGACGTCGTGCCGGACCCATCCCACCCCCGTGCCGTCGATGACGAACGGCCGGAACCGCGACAGATCGTGGCGGTTGCAGGCGGCGATGTGGTCGAGATAAGCCATCGGATGTGCGCTCCCCAAGTCGCCGCGCAGAGTCCGCCCGGCGGGCGGCGCTGTCAAGGGAGGGACGAGTTCAACCCCAACGCGGCCAGCGCCGCGTGCAGATGCGGCGGCGGCGGCGCCTCGACCGCGATCGGCGGCCGGCTCGGCCCCAGCGGCGGGATCGAAACGGCGCGGGCATGCAGCTGCAACGGCCCCGGCTCGGCCGGATCGGCGCCATGCACCGCGTCGCCGACCAGCGGGCAGCCGAGATGGGCGGCATGGGCGCGGATCTGGTGGGTGCGGCCGGTGCGCGGCCGCCATTCGACCCAGGCGAAGCCGTCGCCCCGCCCCAGCACCCGCCAGTCGGTGATCGCGCTCCGCCCGGCGGGATCGACCCGCACCCGCCAGCCGATCTCGGGCAGCGACTGTTTCAGCAGCGGGGCCTCGACCCGGCCCGACTCGGCCGGCGGCGCGCCCCGGCACAGCGACCAGTAGACCTTGTCGATGCGGTGGGCCTCGAACAGCCGGCCCAGCCGCTTCAGCGCCTTGTCGTGGCGGCCGAGGATCAGGCAGCCCGAGGTGTCGCGGTCGAGCCGGTGGGCGAGGCGCGGCGGCCGCGCCCAGCCGAACGCCAGCGGGCCGAGATAGAGTTCGAGATGGTCGGGGGTGCCCGGCCCGGCATGGACGGCGAGCCCGGCCGGCTTGTCGAGCACGATCACGTCCTGGTCGCGATACAGCACCCGGGCCAGGATCTCGGCTTCGCTCAGCCCCATCGCACGGTATCCTCGCGGTATTTGACGGATGCCGGGGCCGGAAACGACGAGGCCCGCCGGTTGGGGCCGGCGGGCCTGGTGTCATCGCTTGGTGCGGCCAAGAAGACTCGAACTTCCACGGGAGTTACCCCACAAGCACCTCAAGCTTGCGCGTCTACCAATTCCGCCATGGCCGCAAACCCTGGCGTGTTCCCCGTCCGGCTTGCCGCCGCCGGGGAGTGAGGGAGATAGCAAATCGGCCGGGGGGAATCAACAGGCTTTTCTGTCCCGCCGGCCTTTTCCTGCCGACCGGCGGGATGCGGGCGGTCAGCCGCCGCCGAGACAGCGGATCGCCCCGACCCGGCTGGAACAGCGGGCCAGCCGGCGCGGCGCCGCCCCGGCCAGCACCCGCACCACCGGATCGCGCCACGACACCGCCGGCCGCCGCGACGCGCGGGCCGGCGGAGCACTATCGACCAGACAGATCTCGTCGCCGCCATAGACCAGCCGCACCGCGCCGGCCGCCGGCACCGGGGCAGCCGCCGCCCCGTCCGTCGCCCAGGCGGGGCCGGCCGACAGGCAAACCACCGCCACCACCAGACCAAGCCTGCTGCCGCGACCGTTCATGCCCGCACCTGTGCCAACCGAGGGGGATCCGCGACCCGCCGCTGCGGGCCTTACTTAAGATATAGCACTTTGGGCCAGAAACAAGACCGGGGCAGCGGGAAACCCGCCGGACTCACGGCGCGGCCCCGGTCGGGGGCGCCGTCGGCGGAACAAGCGCGGTACGGGAAAGGTCGGGAGGCCCCGGGCGGGCGGCGCGCCCCGCGAGGCGGCGACGCGCGGCGCGCCCTGGGACCGTGACGGACGGCCTCAGCCGCCCTTGGCGAACACCGCCAGCAGGATGATGATGATGCCGATCACGCCGATGATGGTCAGGCTGTTGTTCTGCAACGCATCGCTGGCCGAGGACACCTTGCCCTGGGCGGCGCGTTCGGTGTTGCCGATCACCACCTCGGTCTTGCCGATCGAGCTGGTCTGGGAATGCTGGATGGTGGCGTGGGTGCCGGCCTCGACCGCGCGGGCGGTCTGTTCGGTGAAGGAGGTCAGCGCCGCGTCGAGCGCGGTGACGTCGAGCTTCTTCTCGGCCGCCTTGACCTGAACGGCGACGATCCCCTCGGCCTGCTGCTGCTTGATCTCGGCGATCTGCTCTTCCTTGAGGCCGCTGAGGTCGAGCACGTCGGCCTGAGCGAGGTTGATCGTCTTCTCCGCCGGCAAGGCGGGCGTCTCGGTCACGCTCTGCAGTTCCCGTCCGGTAGCCTCGGCTTCAGCCATCTCGAATCCCCCGAAAAACAATCTGTTGGTTCCCCCAGGCGACCCACTCGCCCGCGGCCGCCGGGGAGGATAGCGGAAAATGCCGGCCCGGAGAAGGGCTCCAGGTTTCATCCCGCCAGAGTATAGACGGTGACCGCGCGGCGGGTCCGATCCTCCAGTTCGAGGCTGGTTTCGACCTCGAAATCGGCCAGCCGGCGCAGGCCGTGACGGGGCAGATAGGCCCGGCCGGGATCGGCCATCACCACCGTCGCGCCGTCGGCGGCCAGCCGCTTCAGCCAGGGCCAGATGTGCCCGGTCATCGCCGCCTCGTAACAGACGTCGCCGGCCACCACCAGATCCCAGCGGCAGGGCGCGCCGACCAGATCGCCGCACACCACCTCGACCGCCACCTGATTGAGGTCAGCGTTGAGGGCGATCGCGGCGGCGGCGAGCGGGTCGATCTCGGCCGCCTCGACCCGGGCGGCGCCGAGCCGGGCGGCGGCGATCGCGCTGACGCCGCAGCCGGCGGCGAAATCGAGCACCCGCCGCCCCGCCGCCTGTTCGGGATGGTCGAGCAGCCAGCGGGTCAGCGCCTGACCGCCGGCCCAGCAATAGGCCCAGTAAGGCGGGGCGAGGCCGCTGCGCCCGGCCCAGGCCTCGGTCGCCTCCCACAGCGGGGTGACCGCGCCGCCGCTCCACAGCCGGATCTCCGGGCAGGCGGGCGGACTGGCCGGGGCGGTGTGGGCGCGGATGAAGGCGGCCGGATCGGCGGGCGCGCTCACCACACCCGCCCGGCGACGATGGCGAGCAGCAGCAGCCAGCCGAACCAGCGGTTCGACTTGAACCGGAGCAGGCAGTTGGGCGAATCGTCGATATCGACGGTGCGGATCTGCCACACCAGCTGGGCGGCGGCGACCGCCAGCAGCGGCCAGAACGGCCAGGACAGCCCGGCGGTCCAGCCGGCGGCGGCGATCAGGGCCAGCGCCAGCCCATAGAAGCCCCACAACGCCGGCACGGTATGGCGCCCGAGCGCCAGCGCGGTCGATTTGACCCCGACCAGGACGTCGTCCTCCTTGTCCTGGTGGGCGTAGATGGTGTCGTAGCCCAGCGTCCAGAACAGGCCGGCGACATAGAGCAGCAGCGGCGGCCAGTCGAGATCGCCGCGCACCGCCGCCCAGCCGACCAGGGCGCCCCAGTTGAAGGTCAGCCCCAGCCAGGCCTGCGGCCAATAGGTGATCCGCTTCATGAAGGGATAGGGGAACACCAGCAGCAGCGAGGCGGCGCCGACGCCGATGGCGAACCAGTTGAGCTGGAGCAGCACCAGCAGCCCGACCAGCAGCTGGGCGGCGAGGAACCACAGCACCTGACGCGGGCTGACCGCGCCCGAGGGAATCGGCCGGGTGGCGGTGCGGGCGACCTTGCCGTCGAAATTGCGGTCGGCCCAGTCGTTGACGGTGCAGCCGGCGCCGCGCATCACCACCGAGCCGAGCGCGAACAGCAGGCACAGCCACAGATCGGGCCAGCGTTCGGCCGCCAGCGCGGTGCTCCACCAGCAGGGGAACAGCAGCAGCCAGGTGCCGATCGGCCGGTCGAGCCGCATCAGCCGGCAATAGGGCCCCCAGGAGGGGGGCAACCGGTCGATCCAGCTGCGCACCGGGATGTCGCCCTGAAGCAGAGAGGGGGGGGCCATGACTACGCGTTCGCTCCCGTCTTGAAATAAAGCAGCCCCTTGCGCCAATCGAGCGCCGGGGTCCGCCACGCCGTGAGCGGATCCTCGCCCGACGGACGCTGTGGCTTGCCGAAATACCAGCCCTGGCCGAAGCGGACCTTCAGCACCCGCAGCAGCGCCGCGGTTTCCTGATCCTCGACATATTCGGCGGTGGTGGTGATGCCGAGATCGGTGCAGAGCTGGACGATCGCCTTGATGAAGGAGACGTTCTCGTTGCTGCGCATCGCATCGCGGATGTAACTGCCGTCGATCTTGACGTTGTCGACCTTCAGCGCCCGCAGGTAATGGAAGGCGGCATTGCCGGCGCCGAAATCGTCGAGACAGACCTCGTGCCCCTGGGCGCGGATGCCCTGGATCACCTCGTTGACCGCGCGCAGATCGAGAATCTCGGCGGATTCGGTCATTTCGAACACCAGCCGCCGCCGCAGGTCGCCGGCCCCGGCCAGAATCCGCCGCAATTCGCGCACCACCGCCGGATCGGACAGCGAGCGCCCCGACAGGTTGACGGCGAAGCGCAGCGAATCCGACCGCGCCACCGGCGAGCGCATGATCCGGATCGCGCGTTCGAGCAAGGCGAGGTCGAGCATGCCGACCATGCCGACATCCTCGGCGAAGGCGACGGTCTCGTAGGGCGAGCGGGCATCGTCGCCCTGGAACCGCACCAGACATTCGAAATGATGGACCACGTTGGTCCACAGATCGACGATCGGCTGGAACATCAGGTCGAAATCGCCGCTGCCGACCAGCTGGCGCACCTCGTTCATCTGCCGCACCGTCGCCGACAGCCGGGGCTGGAGGTCGCGCATCAGGCTGGCGAGGTCGCCGCCGTTGCGGCTGTCGCGCGAGAAGCGGTTGAGGGTGTAGGTCAGCGCCCGCGCCGCCTCGTCGGGCGGGATGTCGGCGACGTCGAGCACCAGGGTGGCGACCGAGGCCGACAGCGCCGGCGCCTCGGGCAGGGCCTCGCGCGCCGCCAGGGCGACAGATTCGCTGATCGCCCCGGTCGAGACCGAGGCATCGTGCAGCACGCCGAAATGACCTTCGTCGAACTGACCGACCGCGTCGCCGCCGACCGACAGGCTTTTCAGCCGGGCACTCAGTTCGGCGGCGAACCCGGCCGGCAGGGTGCCGCGCTCCTCGGCCGACAAGGCGGCGAGGTCGGGCAGTTCGACCAGGGTCAACTGATAGGGCTGGGCGGGATCGCCGTCCTCGAGCAGATGCGCGGCCATCGCCTGGAAACTGTCCTTGTCGAGCAGACCGGTCTCGGCGACCCGGCTTTCGCGCGGCGGCAGGCCGCCGGGATGGCCGAACGCCAGCAGCAGCCGGTCCGGCTGGGCGGGATTGGGATAGCCCGACAGCACCACGTCGACCGCGCGGGATTCGGGGCGCAGCAGCCGCAGCCGGGCGTTGCGCACCCGCTCGCCCCGCCCCATCTGCGCCAGCGCCTGATCAAAGACGTCATGATCGTCGGGATGGACCAGCCGGCGCACCGGCTGGCCGGTCAGGCCGCGGGCGCCCTGGCCGAGCAGCGCCATCGCCGCGCCGACCGCAAAACCGATTGTCCCCGCCGCATCGACCTCGACCAGCACATCGGCGGCCGCAAACGCGAACGCGACGTAGATGTCGCTGGAACGGCCGAGATCGTCCCGTTTCGCCGTCATGGTTCCATGCCCATCCATCATGGATGGCGGCAGCCTAGCCGCTATTTCCGCCGCTGTCATCCCTACGCTCCCGCCGGAGCGGACTTGTCGCGAAGTGTGACGAGGGCGGTTGCCGGGCCGGGCGGAACCCCCTATACTCCGCCCGTGACCCAGCCCTATCTCGACATAATTCGACTGATCGAACGGCTCCACCGGCACTTTCTCGATGTGCTGCGGACCGAGTTGCGCCGTCTTGCGGTTGAAGACATCAACGCCGTCCAGGCCTTGTTACTCTACAATATTGGCGAGAACGAGGTGGTGATTCGCGACCTGAAGGATCGCGGCTATTATCACGGCTCGAATGTTTCCTACAACATCAAGGCTCTGACCGAATCCGGCTACCTGACCCAGGAACGCTCGCCCCACGACCGCCGCTCGGTGCGGCTGCGGCTGACCGACAAGGGCCTCGCCTTGTGCGGCGCGATCCACACCCTGCAGGACGGGCTGGCCGAGACGATCACCGGCGAGAGCGGCACCCCCGAGCGGCTGAACACCACCCTCGACACCCTGCTGCGGCTTGAGCGCACCTGGACCGATTTCGTCCAGTACGGCAAGGTCCGCCCGCTCTGATCTGCCCGGCCGGCCGCGCCGCCCGCAAAGGACGGCGGCGCCGGCGGGGATTCCCCCCTCTTGACCTCTCCCGCGCCGAAGCCAAACTGTAGGAAAGCGCGGGGGCTTTCCCGTCCCACCGCGACCAAGGGAGGGAACGGCATGAAGCGGTATCAGTGCGCGGTGTGCGGTTTCGTTTACGATCCGGCGCTCGGCCTGCCCGACGAGGGCATCGCCCCCGGCACCGCCTTCGAGGATCTGCCCGACGACTGGATCTGTCCCGAATGCGGGATGAGCAAGGCCGAGTTCTTCGAACTGGAGGACTAGGCGATGGACGACCGGCCCGGACTGGTGATCGTCGGCAGCGGGCTCGGCGGCTACGGCCTCGCCCGCGAGCTGCGCCGCCGCGACGCCAAAATGGCGATCACCGTGGTGACCGCCGATGGCGGCGAAGCCTACACCAAGCCGATGCTGTCGGCCGCCTTCGCCCTCGGCAAGGATCCGGCCGGGCTGGTGCAGAAGAGCGCCGCCGCGCTGGCCGCCGAACTGTCGTTGCAGGTGATGACCCATCATCGGGTCGAGGCGATCCATCGCGACCGCCGCCGGCTGGTGCTGCGCCGCCCCGACGAGGGCCGGGGCGAGATCGGCTATGAAAAGCTGGTGCTGGCGCTGGGGGCTGACCCCCGCCCCTACCGGGTCGAGGGCAGCGCCGGGGCCGGGCTGTTCACCGTCAACGATCTCGAGGATTACCGGGCGTGGCGCGCCGCGCTGCGGCCGGGGGCGCGGCTGCTGCTGATCGGCGCCGGGCTGATCGGCTGCGAGTTCGCCAACGATCTCGCCACCGCCGGCTTCGCCGTCACCCTGGTCGATCCGGCGCCATGGCCGCTCGGCCGGCTGCTGCCGCCCGAACTCGGCGCCGCGCTGGCCGCCGCCCTGCGCGGGATCGGCATCACCCTCCATCTCGGCCGCTCGGTCGCCGCCTTCGCCCCCGGACTGGCCCGGCTCGACGACGGCACCGAGGTCGCCTTCGACCGCGGCCTCAGCGCGATCGGACTGGTGCCGCGCACCGGTCTGGCCGCCGCCGCCGGGCTGGCGGTGGGGCGCGGCATCCTGGTCGATCGTCTGCTGCGCAGCAGCGATCCGGCGATCTTCGCCCTGGGCGACTGCGCCGAGACCGAAGCCGGACCGCTGCCGTTCATCGCCCCGCTGCTGGCCGAGACCAAGGCGCTGGCCGCCACCCTGACCGGCACCGACACCCCGCTGACCCTGCCGGCGCTGCCGGTGGTGGTGAAGACCCCGGCGCTGCCGACGGTGGTCTGTCCGCCGCCGCCCGGCGCCGACGGACATTGGCGGGTCGAGGACGCCGGCGGCGCGCTGACCGCCCGCTTCGTCGGCCATGACGACAGCCTGCTCGGCTTCGCCCTGTGCGGCCCGCAGGCCGCCGCCGAGGCCCGCAAGCTGGCCGCCACCCTGCCGCCGCTGCTGTCCTGAGCGGGTCGCGGTTCGATGAAATTTTCCCGCACGGTCCAATTTGGTCTTTTCATCGCGTCAAAACAGCGTATATAGCGGTCTCAGGTGAGACGTACAGCGCACGTGCCTCTGGCTGGGTTTGAGCCAGGCAACGACGTCCAAGGCGTCTTCTGGGTGCAGGCGGGGTCAAGCCCCCGGTGCTTGGAGGGACTCTTATGAACGCGATTGCCCGGCACGCAGGTGCTGCGTCCGCCCTTTCCATACCCTCCTCGCAAGCGGTCAAACCCCGGCAGGCCTGGGCCATGCTGTGGGTTGACGTGCGAAGTACGTCCGAACGGGTCTGACGGCACCCCTGTCCGTGCCGTTGTCCCGCGCCCCCGTGTCCGCCTGATCGGCCGACCGGGGCAACACTCCCTTTTTCCGTATCGTCGCGCGGGCCCCGCCGGGCCCGATCGGAGTTGTTTTCGCCATGACCGCCAAGATCTCCCGTTTCCTCGAGGAAGTCCGCCCCGTCACCCCCTGTGTCGTGGTCGATCTCGACGTCATCCGAGACAATTATTACAGCCTGCGCCGCTGGCTGCCGCTGGCCCAGGTCTATTACGCGGTGAAGGCCAACCCGGCCCCCGAGATCGTGCGGATGCTGGCCGGGCTCGGCTCCAGCTTCGACGTCGCCTCGCGCGGCGAGATCGATCTGTGCCTCGCCAACGGCGTCGCCGCCGAGGCGATCTCGTTCGGCAACACCATCAAGAAGCAGCGCGACATCGCCTACGCCTATGACCGGGGGGTGCGGCTGTTCGCCTTCGACAGCGAGGCCGAACTGGAGAAGCTGGCCGCCGCCGCCCCCGGCGCCCGGGTGTTCTGCCGGCTGCTGATGACCTGCGACGGCGCCGAATGGCCGCTGTCGCGCAAGTTCGGCTGCGAGTTCGAGATGGCCCGCGACCTGCTGGTGCGCGCCCGCGACCTCGGCCTCGACCCCTACGGCGTGTCGTTCCATGTCGGCAGCCAGCAGACCGACCTCGCCCAGTGGGATCTCGCCGTCGGCAAGGCGGCGATGCTGTTCACCGCGCTCGACGAGGCCGGGATCGACCTGCGGATGGTCAATCTCGGCGGCGGCTTCCCCGCCCGCTACCGCAAGGACATCCCGGCGATCGAACGCTACGCCGACGCGGTGATGACCGCGATGACCAACCATTTCGGCAACAACATCCCGGCGATGATCATCGAACCCGGCCGCTCGCTGGTCGGCGACGCCGGCATCCTCGAAACCGAGGTGGTGCTGATCAGCCGCAAGAGCTACGACGAAAGCGTCCGCTGGGTCTATCTCGACGTCGGCAAGTTCGGCGGCCTCGCCGAAACCATGGACGAGGCGATCAAGTACCGCATCCAGACCGGCCACGAGGGCGATGACACCGCCCCGGTGGTGCTGGCCGGCCCGACCTGCGATTCCGCCGACATCCTCTACGAAAAGGCCCAGTACGAAATGCCGGTCACCCTCGCCGTCGGCGACCGCGTCCGCATCCTCTCGACCGGGGCCTACACCACCTCCTATTCGGCGGTGAACTTCAACGGCTTCGAACCGCTGAAGGCCTACTTCATCTAACGGCCGACCCTCCCCTCGCCCGCCCCGAACCGTCGGGGCGGGCGTTTTTTTGCGCGGGCTCTGCCCGCCCCCGCCAAGGGCCGAAGGCCCTTGGATCCCTTTCCTTGCCCTTCGCGCGGCAAACACCCACGCCCAAGCTGACAGGCCGGTCCGTGCCCGACCATCAATGGGATCCAAGGGCCTTGCGGCCCTTGGCGGGCGTGGGCGGAGCCCACATCCCGATATCAGCGCCGGGTCACGGCGTCGGGGCGGGCTCGGCGTCCTTTTCCCGATCCTTGCCGCTGCGCAGGTTGAAATAGATCAGCATCGGCATCGCGACATAGATCGACGAGTAGGTGCCGATCACCAGCCCCCACAGCATCGCGATGGCGAAGCCGCGCAGCACCTCGCCACCGAAGAACAGCAGCGCCAGCACGGTGACGAACACCGTCGCCACGGTCAGGATGGTGCGGGCCAGGGTTTCGTTGACCGACAGATTGATCAGGTCGTAGATCGACATCGTCTTGTATTTTCGCAGGTTCTCGCGAACCCGGTCATATTCGACGACGGTGTCGTTGACCGAATAGCCGGCGATGGTGAGGATCGCCGCCACGGTGGTGAGGTTGAATTCGAGCCCGGTCAGCGCGAACAGGCCGAAGGTGGTGATCACGTCGTGGAAGGTCGAGATCAGCGCCCCCACCCCGAACTGCCATTCGAAGCGGAACCAGACATAGACCGCGATCGCCCCCAGCGCCAGCACCACCGCCAGCACGCCGTCGCGCACCAGTTCGTCGCCGACCTTGGGGCCGACGATCTCGACCCGGCGGTAGGAATAGGCCGAGCCGAGGGTGTCCTTGACCTTGGCCAGCGCCTCCATCTGCGCCTTGTCGCCGCCGTCCTGGCGCTGGACGCGGATCATCACGTCGCGGCCGGTATCGCCGAACTGCTGGAGGCTGACCTCGCCCAGGCCGAGGGTGGACAGGCTGGTCCGCATTTGGTGCAGATCGGCCGGGCCGTTGGTGGACTGGGCCTCGATCAGGATGCCGCCGGCGAAATCGATGCCGAAATTGAAGCCCTTGACCACGATCAGGGTCAGCGAGCCCAGCACCAGGCACGCGGTGATGCCGAAGGCGATCAGGCGATAGCGGATGAAATCGAACTTGGTGCCGTGGGGCAGGAAGCGATCGATCAATTGCATGGTTCGGTCCTCAGGCCAACGGCAGGGCTTTGAGCCGGCGCCAGCGCACCCAGCCGATCACCAGCATCCGGTTGACCAGGACGGCGGTGAACAGCGAGGCGAGCAGGCCGAGCGACAGGGTGACGGCGAAGCCGCGCACCGGCCCCGAGCCGAACTGGAACAGCAGCGCGCCGGCGACCAGGGTGGTGACGTGGGCGTCGAGGATGGTGGCGAAGGCCCGGTCATAGCCGGCCTGCAACGCCGACATCACGCTGCGGCCGTTGCGCTGTTCCTCGCGCATGCGCTCGTAGATCAGCACGTTGGCATCGACCGCCATGCCCATCGTCAGCACCACGCCGGCGATGCCGGGCAGGGTCAGGGTGGCGCCGAGCGCCGACAGCGCACCGAGCAGCAGCACCAGATTCATCAGCATCGACAGGTTGGCGAGCAGGCCGAGCGAGCCGTAGATCACCAGCATCGTCGTCACCACCAGCACCAGGCCGATGACGCAGGCGATGGTGCCGGCCCGGATCGAATCCGCGCCGAGATCGGGGCCGACGGTGCGCTCCTCCAGCACCTGGAGCGGCGCCGGCAGGGCGCCGGCCCGCAGCAGCATCGCCAGATCCTGCACCTGCTGGAGGGTGAAGCCGCCCGAGATGATGCCCGAACCGCCGAGGATCGGCTCGTTGATCCGGGGCGCGCTGATCACCTTGTCGTCGAGGACGATGGCGAGGAAGCGGCCGGAATTCTCGCGGGTGGCGTCGCCGAACTTCTTGGCCCCGGCCGAATTGAAGCGGAAGCTGACTACCGGGCGGCCTTCGGAATAGGTGGCGCGGGCGTCGGTCAGCATGTCGCCGCCGACCTCGACCCGCTTGCGCACCACGTAATTCTCGGGCAGGCCCCGGCCCTGCTCGTTGCCGGGCAGCAGCATGTCGCCCGGCGGCACCCGGCCGCGCAGGGCGTCCTCGACGCTGGCGGTGTCGTCGAGCAGATGGAAGGTCAGCTTGGCGGTCTTGCCCAGCAGCGACTTGATGTGGTCGGGATCCTTGACCCCGGGCAACTGGACCACGATGCGGTCCTGGCCCTGGCGCTGGATCGACGGCTCGCGGGTGCCGAGCTGGTCGATGCGGCGGCGGACGATTTCAAGCGACTGATCGACCGCCGCCAGCTTGCGCTGCTTCAGCGCCTGATCGGTGTAGCGCAGGGTCATCAGGCCGTCGGTGCCGACCTCGAGCTGGGCCTGTTCGTCGATCTTGCGCAGCAGCGGCGCCGCCCGCTCGCGGTCCTCGGCATCGAGGATGCGAACGGAGACGGTGTCGCCATGCTGGCCGAGATCGCCGTACTTGACCTTTTCCTTGCGCAGGGTGGTGCGGATCGATTCGACCAGACCGGCGATCTGCTCCCGCACCACGTAGCCGGTATCGACCTCGAGCAGCAGGTATGACCCGCCCTGGAGGTCGAGGCCGAGGCTGACCGGCTGCAACCAGCCGGGCATGCGGTCGGTGACGTCACGCGGCAGCAGGTTGGGGGCGGAGAACAGCAGGCCGGTCAGCCCCACCAGCACCGCCACGACGATCTTCCATCTGGGAATTAGGTTCATGTCCCGGCTCGTGGTCGGAGGAGAAAGCGAAAAGACGCCGACGCTTACTTGTCGGCGTCAGCCTTGTCGGCGGAAGCGGCGGCCGCCTCGCCCTTGCCCAGCACCTCGGCGACGGTGGCGCGGACCACCCGCACCCGCACGCCCTCGGCGATCTCGATCACCAGTTCGGTGTCGCTGACCACCTTGTTGACGGTGCCGATGATGCCGCCCGAGGTCACCACCCGGTCGCCCCGGCGCAGCTCGGCCAGCATCTGCTTGTGCTGCTTCATCCGCTTCTGCTGCGGCCGGATCAGCAGCAGGTAGAACACGACGAAGATCAGGACCAGCGGCAGGAACTGCTGCAGCACGTCCATCGTCCCCATCGACGGGGCGGAAGCGGCGGCCTGGGCGTAAGCGGTCGAGACGAACATGGTGGACGACTCCTCGGGAAACGGGGCGTTCGGTCAAAAACGATGCGGGACTATACCGGTCCGGCGCCCAGTTGCAAACGTCCAGTCGCCCCGGGCGCCCTGGTGGAAAACACCGACCGGCCCCGACCGCAGACTCAATGAAACAGGAACACGCAGAAGTCGCTGGGATGGTAATCGTGACGCAAGATCACGTTCTTGGTCAGCGAGAAGCAGAAATCCAGCATCTTGCAGGGGTCATAATAATGAAAGTCACGCCCCCCGCCGCGGGTCTCGCGACTGGCCATGCTCATCACGCAATGGCTGGTGCAGGATTTGTACATCGCCTTCAGCATCCGCCGCATCAACTCTTCGTTGCTGCCGAGTTCGATGTTGATCGGCCCGACCGACAGGATCACGTCGAACGGAGTCTCGGGCGGATCGACCAGGATGTTGCGCCGCTCGAAGACCAGATCGGGCGCGTTGGCGCGGCAGACCTCGACGAACTGCGGATTGATGTCCCAGCCGGTATAGCGGGCGGAGGGCGCCCGCGCCTTCAGCGCCGGGGCGAGATCGCCGAAGCCGCAGCCGACGTCGAGCACCGACATGCCGTCGAGCGGCCCCTGCGACAGCACCGCGTCGAAGCGGGCCTGCTGGGAGTCCCTCGACCGCCAGCCCAGGCTGCCGTCGCCGCCGCGATGGCGGGCGAACAGGGAATCGTGGAAATCGTTGATGGTCTTTTCGTAGCTCATCGGCTCCCCCCGATCCGGCCGGATGCCGGCAGCGGCAGGCTACACCCCCCGCCCCCGGCCGGCCCATGCAACCCCGGCATGGGAGGTCCGGGGCGGGGGCACGGCCGCCCCCGGCTCAGGACTCGGCGGCCTCGCCGTTCTCCGACCAGCGCCGGGCCAGCACCTCGCGCTTGCCCTGATGGTTGGAGGGCGACACCACCCCCTCGGCCTCCATCCGCTCGACCAGCCGGGCCGAGCGATTGTAGCCGATCTGCAACTGGCGCTGGATGAAGCTGATCGACACCTTGCGCTCGCGGGTGACCAGCGCCACCGCCTGATCGTAGAGATCGTCGCCGCTGGTGAAGCCGCCCTCGTCGCTGCCGCCGCCCCCGCCGCGCAGGTCCTCGTCCTCCTCGTCCTCGGTGATCGAGCCGAGATAATCGGGCTCGCCCTGCGACTTGAGGTGGGCCACCACCTGCTCGACCTCGGTGTCGGAGACGAACGGGCCGTGGATGCGGGTGACCCGGCCGCCGCCCGACATGAACAGCATGTCGCCCTGGCCGACCAGTTGTTCCGCGCCGGATTCGCCGAGAATGGTGCGGCTGTCGATGCGCGAGGTGACCTGGAACGAGATGCGGGTGGGGAAGTTGGCCTTGATCGTGCCGGTGATGACATCGACCGAGGGGCGCTGGGTCGCCATGATCAGATGGATGCCGGCGGCGCGGGCCATCTGGGCCAGACGCTGGATCGCCACTTCGAGATCGCGCCCGGCGACCATCATCAGGTCGGCCATCTCGTCCACCAGCACCACGATGTGGGGCAGCGGCTTGAGGTCGATCGGCTGTTCCTCGAAGATCGGCTCGCGCGAGGTGCGGTCGAAGCCGACCTGGACGCGGTGGCTGACCTTCTGCCCGGTGGCGGCCAGCTCGGTCAGGCGGGCGTTGTAGCCGTCGATGTTGCGCACCGCCAGCAGGGCCATCGCCCGGTAGCGCGCCTCCATCTCCCGCACCGCCCATTTCAGCACCCGCACCGCCTTGTCGGGGTCGGTCACCACCGGGGTCAGCAGATGCGGGATGCCGTCATAGACCGACAACTCCAGCATCTTGGGATCGACCATGATCAGGCGGCAATCCTCGGGGCGGAAGCGGTAGAGCAGCGACAGGATCATCGCGTTGATGCCGACCGACTTGCCCGAGCCGGTGGTGCCGGCGATCAGCAGATGCGGCATGCGGGCGAGGTCGGCCACCACCGGCTCGCCGGCGATGTCCTTGCCGAGCGCCAGCGGCAGCCGGCCGGAATGCTGGAGGAAGGCCGGGCTTTCCAGGATCTCGCGCAGATAGACCGTCTCGCGGATCGGATTGGGCAGCTCGATGCCGATCACGCTGCGGCCCGGCACGATGGCGATGCGGGTGGTGATCGTGCTCATCGAGCGGGCGATGTCGTCGGCGAGGTTGATCACCGTCGAGGATTTGGTGCCGGGCAGCGGCTCGAACTCGTACAGGGTGACCACCGGGCCCTGGCGGACCTCCATGATCTCGCCCCGCACCTTGAAATTGCGCAGCACGGTTTCGAGCATGCGGGCGTTGGTGGCCAGCGCCTCCTCGTCCTCCTCGACCCGGCTGCGCGGCGGCGGCTGCTGCAACAGCGCGATGTCGGGCGGCTGATAGCCCTCGGGCGCGGGCTCCGGCTCGGGCGGGGGGATCACCGCCGCCCGCACCGGATCGGGGGCGAAGGACGGCGCTTCGGGACGCTCGGGCGGCGTGACCGTGGCGCGCGGCACCGACAGCACCAGCGGGCCCGAGGCGGCCGGCGCGGCGGCCGGCACGGCGGCGGAGGCCGGAACCACGGGAGCCGGGACCACGGGGGCCGGCGCGGCGGGAGCCGGAACCTGGGGCGCGGCGGCGGTCGGGGCCGGCGGCGGATCGAGATCCGGCCCGGCCTCGTCGGCCTCGGCGCCGTCATCCCAGCCGCCGGCGGGGCGGGCGAAGCTCTCGCCCCATTCGACCCCGGCGGCGAAGGCGAAGGCGGCGGCGGCGGCGGGGCTCTCGGCGGTCTGGCCGGTGCCGTAGGCCACGGTGGCCTCGGGCCGGCCGGGGAACACCTCGACGTCCCACTCGACCGAGCCGTCTGGCCAGCGATGGCGCACCAGACGGAACGGCTTGCTGTTGACCGCGCACCAGAAATTGAAGTCGGCGGCGGTCATGCTGTCGTCTTGGGCGGGGCTCATGTCACTCCAGGCGGTAGACGGCGACGATGATCTTCTCGACGGCACCGGCGCCGTCGAAGAAGGGCAGCAGCAGGCGTTCCCAGGTCTGGGTCTGCCCGTCGAAATCGGCGGTGTGGCGGCGCGCCACCGGGGCGCGGCCATGACGGATGGTGTCGTATTCGCGGGCCAGCACCGCCCGCTGCGCCTCGGGCAGCTGGTCGATCGAGCGGCCGACCATGTCGGTGCCGAAGGCGGCGGCGAGGTTGGCGCCATAATAGGCGTAGCGGGTCTCGCCGGCGGGATCGACATCGACCACCACCATGTTGTCGAGCCAGCGGCGCAGCATGGTCGGGCTGAGGTCGGCGGCGGAGGGCAGCCCCCGGCTGCCGCCCTGTTCCAGCCACCAGCGGCGCAGGGCGATCAGATGGGGATGACGAAGCAGGTCCAGATCCATGGTCGGCACGCCCGATGCTGCAACGAGCCGGGAGGGCCGGGGCGCGACGCGCCCCCGACCGTTCCGCGGTGCGCGACTGTAGCCAACCTCGCCGCGTCGCTCAATCGTCGTGATCGGGCGTCGTGATCGGCGATCGCCCGCCGCCGCCGCCGCGCCACGGCGACGGCCGGTGACAGCGGCCGGCCGGTCGCGCTAGCATGGCGCCGATGTTCGCCTGGATCGCCCGCCTGTTCGGCGCGGCGCCGGCGGCCCGGGCCCCCGCCCCCGCCCGCCGCGCCGCGCCCGCCGCGTCCCCGCCGCCCCGCCCCGCCGCCGCGGTGACGGCGGCGGCGGAACGGGCGCGCCTGCTGCGCGAGGCGGGCGAGATCCACCGCGCCAAGCGCAAGATCCTCGACGCCCTGTCGGACGAGGACCGCGCCAAGCTGGTGTCGATGGCGATCCTGGCCTTTCTCGACCAGAAGGATCAGCCGCCGCCCCAGCCGCCGCCGCGTCCCCTGCCGCCCCATTCCGCCGGCCCCGCGCCGGCCTCGCCCCCTCCCCGTCCCCGCCGGAAGTGACCCCGCCCGTGACCCCTGCCCCGCTCGATCCCGTCGCCCTGGCCCAAGGCGTGCGGGCCGGCCAGCGCCGTGCCCTCGCCCGCGCCATCACCCTGATCGAATCCACCCGCGCCGACCACCGCGCCGCCGCCGAGGCGCTGCTGAGCGAGCTGATGCCCCATACCGGCGGCGCGGCCCGGGTCGGCATCACCGGCGTCCCCGGCGCCGGCAAGAGCACCTTCATCGAGAGCTTCGGCCTGCATGTGCTGGCCCAGGGCGGCCGGCCGGCGGTGCTGGCGGTCGATCCGTCCAGCCCGCGCACCGGCGGCTCGATCCTCGGCGACAAGACCCGGATGGAGGAATTGTCACGCGACCCGCGCGCCTTCATCCGCCCCAGCCCGTCCGGCTGCACCCTGGGCGGCGTCGCCCGCCGCACCCGCGAGGCGATGCTGGTGTGCGAGGCCGCCGGCTTCGACGTGATCGTGGTCGAGACCGTCGGCGTCGGCCAGAGCGAGACCGCCGTGGCCGACATGGTCGATATGTTCCTGCTGGTGCTGGTCCCCGGCGGCGGCGACGAATTGCAGGGAATCAAGAAGGGCATCGTCGAACTGGCCGACGCGGTGATCGTCAACAAGGCCGACGGCGACCTCGCCGCCGCCGCCGCCCGCGCCGCCCGCGATTACGCCAGCGCCCTGCACCTGCTCGCCGCCCCCGGCGACGGCTGGCAGGTGCCGGTGCTAACCTGCTCCGCCCTGACCCGCACCGGAATCGATTCGGTGTGGCAGACGGTGTTGCGCCACCGCGACAGCCAGGGGGCCAGCGGCGCCCTCGCCGCCCGCCGCGCCGCCCAGGCCCACGCCTGGATGTGGAACGAGATCTCGGAAACCCTGTTGCAGAGCCTGCGCGACGACGGCCGCATCGCCGCCCGGCTGCCCACGCTGGAACAGGCGGTCGCCGACGGCCGGCTCGCCCCCGGCGCGGCGGCGCGCGAACTGGTCGCCCTGTTTCGCGGCGAAGGCTGAGGCGCGGGCTCTGCCCGCGAGCCCGCCGGGGCGATGCCCCGGACCCCCTTGGTTTTCATCGATAAAAAAGGGGGAGGTTTGGAGGCGCCAGCCTCCAAGCGGGCCGGCGGGCGGCAGCCCGCCTCACCTGTGTCTGTTTGCGCGCGGAGCGCGCGGGGCGGTCGCCCGCCTGACCGTTCAGAGCCGGCGCAACCTTTTGACGAACACCCAGTAGGTGCCGAGGATCGGGCTGACCTTGAAATGGATCCGCACCTTGTGCGGCAGGCGCGGGGTGGCGCAGTCGAACACCACGTTGAGGTCGCCGGCCTCGACCCCCCGGCGGAATTCACGGATCAGCAGGGAATTGCCGGCCCAGCGCGCCACTTCGGCGAAGAAATCGCGCCCGAGCGGCGAGGGCCGCCCGGACTCACCGTCGTCGGGCTCCGTGTCATTGTAGGACAACACCCGGCCGTCGGCGTCCAATTCAGCGGCGCCGTAGGGTATTTTACTGAGGTCGTCGGGGCCAAGTGCCGTCAAGGGATTGTCGGTGTCGCCTGGATCAAAGGCATACACCGTCATGTTCCACGGACCGGCTTGAGTGGTTATTTTGGCCATGCACACGCCCGGACGGTTCGGCTCTTACGAAAGTTTAGCATTTGCCGTATCATTCTGAGTCGGTCCACCGAAGAAGTTGGCGAAACCGGCATGGAAGTCAAGGACTCGGACGGGCGGCTCGAGATCGAACTGCCCGAAATCGTCGATCTTCCCGCAGCGCGTGAATTGCGGGAGCATCTGCTCGACGTGCTGGGTCGTGACGGCACCGCCGCGCTGACCCTTCAGGCCGACCGGGTCGCCCGGCTGTCGACCGCGGCGATCCAGGTGATGATCGCCGCCGGACGCGATTTCGCCGGCGGCGAACGCCCGTTCGCCCTGGTCCGCCCCACCGCCTCCATCGTCGAAGCCTTCGCCCGGCTCGGCCTGGCGGACGAACTGCGCAAGATCACCTGAGCGAGGAGATGCCCATGGGCAAGTGCATTCTGGCCGTCGACGATTCCAAGACCATGCGCGACATGGTGTCGTTCACCCTGCGCGGGGCCGGCTATACCGTGATCGAGGCGGAAAACGGCGTCGCCGCGCTGCGCGCCCTCCAGGGCCAGAAGATCGACGTGGTGATCACCGACGTCAACATGCCCGAAATGGACGGCATCACCCTGGTCCGCCGCCTGCGCGGCCTGCCCAGCCATGCCGGCACCCCGATCCTGATCCTCACCACCGAAAGCGAGCAGGCCAAGAAGGAGGAAGGCCGCGCCGCCGGCGCCACCGGCTGGATCGTCAAGCCGTTCAGCCCGGAGAAACTGTTGCAAATCGTGGCAAAAGTCTGCCCCTGAGGGTATAAGACTAAAGTCCATGCCAAGCTGGGAGGCCGCGGCGTGAGCGAGGATCAGTCCTACGACCTGTCGCGCTTCAAGGCGACCTATTTCGAGGAATGCGCCGAGCTGCTGGCCGCGGCGGAAGAGACTCTTGCCCGTCTCCAGGCCGGCGAGGGCGAGCCCGAGGACCTCAACGCCGTCTTCCGCTGCGTCCACTCGATCAAGGGCGGCGGTGGCGCCTTCGGCTTCGAGGCGCTGGTCCGCTTCGCCCATGTGTTCGAGACGGCGATGGACGCGCTGCGGTCCGGCACGGTGACGCTGACCCCGGCGATCGCCGACCTGCTGGTGCGCGGCACCGACCGGCTGGGCGATTTCGTCCGCGCCGCCCAGGACGAGGTGACCCTGCCCCCCGATCACGCCGGCGAGATCCGCGCCGCCCTGGCCGCCCTGGTCGGATCCGAGGCCGCGCCCGCGCCCGCGCCCCCCGCCGCTGCGGCCGCCGCCCCACCGCCCGCCGACGCCCCGGCGGTGTGGTCGATCGGGCTGGCCCCGGCGCCCGAAATGCTGCTGACCGGCAACGATCCGCAATTGCTGCTGCGCGAGCTGGCCTCCCTCGGCACGTTGGAAATCGAGGTCGACAGCAGCCGCCTGCCCACCCTGGTGGCGATGGCGGCGGAGGAAAGCTATCTGTCCTGGCGGCTGCGCCTGACCGGGCGCTGCGCGCGGGCCGACATCGAGGCGGTGTTCGAATTCGTCAACACCGCCAGCGCCGAGGTGACGATCGAGCCGGTGACGCCGGCCGCCCCGGTCGAGGAGGAGGGCGAAGGCTGGGGCCTGTTCGCCCCGCCGCCGGCCGCCCCCGCCGCCGAGGAGGGCGAGGGCTGGGGCCTGTTCGCCCCGCTGCCGGCCGCCGAGGCCCACCCCCCCGCTGCCGTCGATCCACACCCCGCCACCCCGCACCCCGCCGCCCCCCGCCCCGGCGGCGGCATCCAGACCGCCTCGATCCGGGTCGATCTCGACCGCATCGACCGGCTGGTCAACATGGTCGGCGAACTGGTGATCACCCAGGCGATGCTGGGCCAGCAGGCCTCGGGCTTCTCGGTCGAATCCCATCCCGAACTGGTGCAGGGCCTCCAGGAACTGTCGCATCACACCCGCGAATTGCAGGAAAGCGTGATGGCGATCCGGGCCCAGCCGGTCAAGGCGCTGTTCGCCCGCGCGCCCCGGCTGGTGCGCGATCTGGCCCAGCAGCTCGGCAAGCAGGCCCGGCTGGTGATGAGCGGCGAGGCGACCGAGGTCGACAAGACGGTGATCGAACACCTGTCCGACCCGATGACCCACCTGATCCGCAACGCCCTCGATCACGGCATCGAGCCGCCCGACGAGCGGATCGCCCGGGGCAAGCCGGCCGAGGGCACCCTCCATCTCGGCGCCGAGCACCGCTCGGGCCGGATCGTGATCGAGATCGCCGACGACGGCAACGGCATCGACCGCCGCCGGGTGTTCGACAAGGCGGTCGAACGCGGCCTGATCGACCGGGGCGCCACCCTGACCGACGAGCAGATCGACCAGCTGATCTTCCTGCCCGGCTTCTCGACCGCCGCCAAGGTGTCCGACGTGTCGGGACGCGGGGTCGGCATGGACGTGGTGCGCAAGAACATCCAGGACATCGGCGGCCGGGTGGTGGTGCAGAACAGCCCGGGCCAGGGCACCCGCTTCGTGCTGTCGCTGCCGCTGACGCTGGCGGTGATGGACGGGATGCTGGTGTCGGTCGGCGGCCGGCGCTACGTGCTGCCGCTGACCAACATCGTCGAATCCTTCCGCCCCACCCCGCAGCAGGCCCGCACCCTGGTCAATATCGGCGACGTGCTGACCCTGCGCGGCGACTACATCCGGCTGGTGCGGCTGCACCAGCTGTTCGAGATCCCCGACGCGATCACCCAGCCGACCCGGGGGCTGGTGGTGGTGGTCGAAACCGACGGCGGCGACCGGGTCGGCCTGCTGGTGGACGAGCTGCTCGGCCAGCAGCAGGTGGTGATCAAGAGCCTCGACGCCAATTACCGCCCGGTCGAGGGGATCTCGGCCGCCACGATCCTGGGCGACGGCTGCGTCGCCCTGATTCTCGACGTCGGCGCGCTCCGGATCATGGGGGAGCGCCTCGACCACACCGCACCGCGTGCCGAGGGCGCCCTGGGCGCCACGGCGGACTGACACGCCCCGCGCCGCAAGGTGGGCCGTTCAAGGGAGGACGACGTGTCTGACAGCACCGCGTCGGAAAGCGACATCCGGCAGTTCATCACCTTCACCATCGGCGACGAGGAATACGGCGTCGACATCATGGCGATTCGTGAGATCAAGGGCTGGACCGCCAGCACCGAACTGCCCAACACCCCCCCCTACATGCGCGGGGTGATCAACCTGCGCGGGGCGATCGTGCCGATCCTCGACCTGCGCGCGCGCTTTGGCCGGGGCGTCACCACCACCACCCCCCGCCACGTCATCATCGTCGTCGCGGTCGGCAACCGGGTGGCGGGGATCCTGGTCGATGCCGTCGCCGACATCCTGGCGGTGGCGGCGGGCGAGATCCAGCCGACGCCGCAGGTCGAACGCAGCGACGCCGGGTTCCTCACCGGTCTGGTCACCGGCGACGGCCGCATGGTCGCCCTGCTCGACCTCGACCATGTCTTCGCCTTCGACGAATTTGACCCGAGCGAGGGTATCGCGGCGGCCTGACCGCCCGATCCGACAAGGAGTGTCGTCATGATCACCTGGATGGCCAACTTCAAGATCGGCAGCCGGATCTTCGCCGGGTTCCTGCTGGTCCTGATCCTGCTCTGCGTCCTGGCCGTGATCGGCTGGCAGAGTCTCAACGGCGCGGCCGAGCGCAGCCGCGAATATGCCCGCCTCGCCGACCAGGGCCAGAAGATCCTGCGGCTCGAAGGCGATCTCGCCAACCTGCGCCGGCAGGTCCAGGTCTACCAGAACACCGGCACCGACGCCGATTACAACCTGATCCCGACGCTGGGCGCCAAGGTGACCGACGCGCTGAGGGTGGCCCAGAACAATTTCCGCACCGAATCCCGGCGCGAACTGGTCGGCAAGATGATCCGCCTGACCGAGGATTACCTCGCCAACGCCGCCCGGCTGCGCGAGCTTGACCACCAGCGCGACACCGCCCAGGAGGCGATGACCCGCCTCGGCGCCGGCGGGGTCGACGGCCTCGGCCGACTGCTCGAGACCCTGCGCAACGGATCGGATGCCGCCCTTGCCACCGACCTGTCCGAACTGCGCGGCGAATGGATCCTGTCGCGACTGACCGCGGCCAAATACCTGATGGCCCCGACCCGCGACAACGCCGACATCGCCCTGCGCCAGATCGACGTGCTCCAGCGCGACCTCGCCGCCTTCGCCGCCAAGGTCAAGAGCCCCGAGGCGGCGCGCGAGATCCGCGCCACCATCGATCTGGCGGCCAGCTACGCCAAGGCGCTCAACGAGACCATCACCTCCTACGCCGCCACCCGCGACCTGATCGGCAGCACGATGCCCAAGATCGCCGCCGACTTCGCCGCTGGCGCCGCCCAATTGTCGAGCCAGCTCGACGAGCGGCTGGAGCGGGTCGCCAACGAGACCGAATCCGCCAACGCCACCGCGATCACCGTCCTGCTGGCGGTGTCGGGGCTGGCGGTGCTGTTCGGGGTGATCTTCGCCTGGGCGATCGCGCGGGGCATCACCGTGCCGGTGACCGCGATGACCGGGGCGATGACCCGGCTGGCCGGCGGCGACCATGCCGTCGATGTGCCCGCCCTCGACAGCCATGACGAGATCGGCGAGATGGCCAAGGCGGTCCAGGTGTTCAAGCAGAACGCCATCGACAAGCTGCGGATGGAGGCCGAGCAGAAGGCGGCCGAGGACGCCACCCGCCGCGCCGAGGAGGAGCAGCGCAAGCGCGAGGCGGCGATCGTCGCCGAGGTCGCCCAGGTGGCCAAGGCCGCCAGCACCGGCGATCTCGACCGCCGGATCGACCTCGCCGGCAAGGACGGCTTCCTGCTCAATCTGTGCGAGGGGGTCAACACTCTGGTGGCGCAGACCGCCACCGCGCTGAAGGACGTCGCCAGCGTGCTGGCGGCGGTGGCCGGCGGCGACCTGACCCGGCGGATCACCGGCGATTATGCCGGCCTGTTCGGCCAGTTGAAGGCCGACGTCAACCGCACCGCCGACAAGCTGTTCGAGGTGGTCAGCAACATCAACGACGCCGCCACCCAGATCACCAGCGCCGCCTCGGAAGTCGCCGCCGGCAGCCAGGACCTGTCGGAACGCTCCGAACAGCAGGCCAGCGCGCTGGAGGAAACCGCCGCCAGCATGGAAGAACTGGCCGCCACCGTGCGCCAGAACTCGGCCAACGCCCAGCAGGCCAACCAGCTCGCCGCCGGGGCGCGCGAGGTCGCCGCCTCGGGCGGACAGGTGGTCACCGACGCGATCGGGGCGATGAGCCGGATCGAAACCTCGTCGCAGAAGATCGAGGACATCGTCGGCATGATCGACGAGATCGCCTTCCAGACCAACCTGCTGGCCTTGAACGCCGCGGTCGAGGCGGCCCGGGCCGGCGATGCCGGCAAGGGCTTCGCCGTGGTGGCGCAGGAGGTGCGCAACCTCGCCCAGCGCAGCGCCCAGGCCAGCAAGGAGATCAAGGGGCTGATCGCCGAAAGCTCGTCGCAGGTGAGAAACGGCGCCGAACTGGTCAAGGGCGCCGGCCGCACCCTCGACGAGATCCTGGGCTCGGTCAAACGGGTCGCCGACATCGTCGCCGAGATCGCCGCCGCCAGCGCCGAACAGGCCAGCGGCATCGATCAAGTCAACGAGGCGGTCACCCAGATGGACGAGATGACCCAGCAGAACGCCGCCCTGGTCGAGGAAAGCACCGCCGCCGCCCATTCGCTCGAGGATCAGGCCCGCCATCTCGGCGAGGTGATGGCCTTCTTCAACACCGGGCAGCCGGCGGCGGCGGCGCGGGCGGCCGAACGCCAGCCGGCCCGCGCCACCACCACCGTCCGCCCGCCGGCGATCAAGGCGGCGGTGCGCAAGGCGCCGCCCGCCCACGCCGCCAAGAGCCCGGCCCGGATCGAGGCTCCCAAACACGCCGCCAAGAGCGGTGCGGATGAGGATTGGGCTGAATTCTGAGCCGCGGCAAGGACCAGGAACGGGCCGCGCCGCCTCCCGGCCGGCCCGAACGGAACACGGAGGACGGCGCGGCGGACCCTGCCGCCGCGTCCGAGCGCCATTTCGAACTGGGCGAGCGTGAATTCGCCGCCCTGGCCGGCTACCTGACCCGCGAGACCGGCATCGTCGTCACCAAGCACAAACGGCAGATGGTGTCGGGGCGGCTGGTCAAGCGGCTGCGCGCGCTCGGCCTGCGCAGCTTCAAGGATTACTGCGCCCTGATCGAGGGGCCGGACGGGCGGGGCGAACTGGAGAACATGGTCAACGCCCTGACCACCAACATCACCCATTTCTTCCGCGAGCCGCATCATTTCGACCATCTGCGCAGCCGGGTGCTGGAACCCCGCGCCGCCGAGCAGCCGCGCCGGCCGCGGATGCGGTTGTGGTCGGCCGGCTGTTCCACCGGCCAGGAGCCCTACAGCATCGCGATGACGGTGGCCGCCACCCTGCATCCGCCCGGGGCGTGGGACGCGCTGATCCTCGCCACCGACATCGACACCAACGTGCTGGGCCGGGCCGCCGCCGGGATCTATTCCGCCGAGGAGGGCGAGACCATCCCCGAAACCTACCGCCGGCGCTTTCTCCGCCACGTCCACGGCGAGCCCGACCGGGTGCAGATCAGCGACGACATCCGCGCCCTGATCCGCTTCCGCCGCCTCAACCTGCACCAGGCCTGGCCGATGAAGGGGCCGTTCGACGTCATCTTCTGCCGCAACGTCGCGATCTATTTCGACAAGCCGACCCAGCACCGCCTGTTCAACCGCTTCGCCGACCTGCTGGTGCCCGGGGGGATGCTGTATCTCGGTCACGCCGAATCGCTGATCGGCCTGACCGACCGGTTCGAAATGTCCGACAAGACGGTCTATCGCCGCCGATGACCGGGTGGAATGCCGCTCTCGCCGCGTCGGCCGAGGCCGAACGCCGCCGCTGGTTCGATCCCACCTTCCGGATCATGGCGGTCAAGGTGCTGCCGGGCGAGCATTACGTCTCGACCGCCGGGCAGGAGATGATCGTCACCGTGCTGGGGTCGTGCGTCGCCGCCTGCGTGTGGGATCCCCGGATGCGGATCGGCGGGATGAACCATTTCATGCTGCCCGACAGCGGCGACGAAGAGGCCCCGATCGACAAGGCGATGCGCTACGGCAACCACGCGATGGAGCAGTTGGTCAACGACCTGCTGCGGCGCGGGGCGCGGCGGGAATCGCTGGAGATCAAGGTGTTCGGCGCCGGCAACGTCATTCCCGGCATGCATGGCGGGCTCGATTCGGTCGGCGACCGCAACGCCCGCTTCGTCCGCCGCTATCTCGACGACGAGGGGCTGCGCCTCGCCGCCGAGGATCTGGGCGGCCCCTATCCGCGCCGGATTCATTTTTTCCCCCGCATCGGCAAGGTGATCCGCCTGTTCCTCAAGCACGAGGTCGAACGGGCGGTGCTGACCCGCGAGATGTCCTACCGCTCGCGCCTCGCCGCCGTGCCGATCGAGGGTGACGTCGAATTGTTCACATGAGGACGACCATGGCCAAGATCCGCGTTCTGATCGTCGACGATTCCGCCCTGATGCGGCAGATGCTGTCGACCCTGCTCGGCTCCGATCCGGGAATCGAGGTGGTCGGCACCGCCCCCGATCCGCTGGTGGCGCGCGAGAAGATCAAGGCGCTCAACCCCGATGTGCTGACCCTCGACGTCGAGATGCCGGGGATGGACGGCATCACCTTCCTCGAACGGCTGATGACGCTGCGGCCGATGCCGGTGGTGATGGTGTCGTCGCTGACCGCCCAGGGCGCGGCGGTGTCGCTGCGGGCGCTGGAGCTGGGCGCGGTCGATGTGGTGTGCAAGCCGTCCGACGCCGCCGCCGCCGGCTTCGAGGCCCGCCGGGTCGAACTGGTCGAGAAGGTCAAGGCGGCGGCGGTGGCCCGGCTGCGGCCGCGCGACGCCACCACGCGGGCCGCACCGGGGCGGCTGTCGGCCAACCAGCTCTACCGCTCGAGCGAGCGGCTGGTGGCGATCGGCGCCTCGACCGGCGGGGTCGAGGCGTTGCGCGACATCATCGTCGCGATGCCGGCCGACGCGCCGCCGATCGTGATCACCCAGCACATCCCGCCGCGCTTTTCCGCCAGCTTCGCCGAGCGGCTCAACGGGCTGGCGGCGATGCGGGTCAAGGAGGCGGAAAACGGCGAGCGGATCCTGGCCGGCCACGCCTACATCGCCCCGGGCGACCGCCACCTGCTGGTGCGGCGCTCCGGCGCCACCCTGGTGACCCATCTCGACGACGGCCCGCTGGTGTCGGGGCACAAGCCCAGCGTCGATGCGCTGTTCCACTCGGTCGCCACCACCTGCGGCAGCAAAGCGGTGGGGGCGATCCTGACCGGGATGGGCCGCGACGGCGCCGACGGGCTGCTGGCGATGCGTCAGGCCGGCGCCGACACCCTGGGCGAGGAGGAATCCTCCTGCGTGGTCTACGGCATGCCCAAGGCGGCGCGCGAGAACGGCGCCTCGCAGCGCGAATTGCCGCTCGGCCGGATCGCGGAAGAGATCCTGCGGCTGTGTCGCGCCCACGGCGAGGATTGATGCCGGCGCCCGGTTGCGCCACAGTGGGGGGCGCGCCCGGTCCGGCGCAACAAGGGATCCCGACCATGACCAATTCCGGAGACAAGGCGGCGCTGCTTGACCTGTTGGCACGCTGGCAGGCCTTTTCGGTCCTGCAACAGAACGCCTTCGCCTTCCTGGCCGCCGAGGCGGTGGCCACCGGCCGCGAGTTCGAGGAGGCCACCGAGGGCGCCGCCGGGGTGCTGGCCGGGATGGCCGCCAGGATCGGCGGGTCCGGCGGCGGCAATGGCGACGCCGAGGCGGCGGCGACCCTGCGCGACGACACCTTCGCGGTGATCGGCCGGCTTCAGGCGGCCGACCGCTCGCGCCAGGGGCTGGAGCAGGTCGCCTCGGTGCTGGAAACCTTCCGCCGGCTCGAAGCCGAACTGGTGGCCGAGACCCGCGCCCACCCCCCTCTGCCCCCGATCGATCCGGTGATCGACGTCTGGAGCCGCCAACTGGGCGAGTGCATCACCCTGTCCGACTGGCGCCGGCGCTTCACCGCCGCGCTGGCCGGCCGCGACCCCGGGCCGCGGCGGCCGGCTTCTGTCGAAACCCAGGATGAAGACCTGTTTTCGTGATGGCCGAAACCGAAACCCCCACCTCCCCCGCCCCGCCGCCGGCCATGCTGGCGGTGTTCAATCAGAAAGGCGGCGTCGGCAAGACCACCGTCGCCTGCAACCTCGCCGTCGCGCTGACCGCGTTCGGCTATCGGGTGCTGCTGGTCGATCTCGACACCCAGGGCAATGCCAGCGCCAGCTTCGGCGTCGCGCCGCTGCCGGCCGAGGGTGCGTTCGAGGTGATCGCCGGCCGCGCCGACATCGCCGACGTCGCCCTCGACACCGTCTATGAGGGGCTGTGGCTGCTGCCGGCGACCCAGAGCCTGCGCGACAACGACCACCTGCTCGCCCCCTCGGGGCGGCGGCGCGGCCTGCTCGAGGCCCGCCTCGCCGAGACCGGGGTCGATATCGTGGTGGTCGATTGCCCGCCCTCGCTGTCGGCCGCCGGCGCCACCGCGCTGGCCTCGGCCACCGCCGTGCTGATGCCGGTGCGGCCCGACCCGTTCGCCCATGACGGGCTGGTCAACACCTGGTACGAGGTCCGCCGCGTCCGCGAGACGGTCAATTACCAGCTCGACGTCGCCGGCATCCTGCTGACGATGACCGGCACCGACCCGATCGGCGCCGACGTCGCCCGGGTGATCCGCGCCGAATTCGGCGATCAGGTGCTGTCGACCGAGATCGCCGCCGACGCCACGGTGGCCGAGGCGGCCCAGCTCGGCCTGCCGGTGGCGGTGCTCGACCCGGAAAGCCGCGCCGGCCGCGCCCTGCTCGACGCCACCCGCGAAACCGTCGATCTGCTGATCCGGCAGAACCGCCATTGGGCCCATCTGGCCCCGCCGGCCGGCGAGGAGGCCGCGCTCGAACAATTGCGGCTGTGGCGCAGCACCCAGCATGGCGAGATCCCCCGCCGCGCCGCTACCCCGGCCTGGAACCCGACCAACACCCGTCCCGCCGCCCCTCCGGCCCCGGCGGAGGCGCCGGCCCCGGTCGAGCCGGCCGAAAACGGCGCCTTCTCGCGCCCGTCCTGGAACAAGGTGCTGATCTTCACCGCGGTGTTCGCCGCCGGCATGGCGGTCGAGGCGCTGGCCGACCTGCTCGGCCGCATGCTGCGCTGAGGCGGGCCGCCGCCCCGCGCGCAAACATGTATAGGTGAGGCGGGCTGCCGCCCGTCGGCCCGCTTGGAGGCTGGCGCCTCCAAACCTCCCCTTTTTTTTATCGATGAAAACCAAGGGGGTCCGGGGCATCGCCCCGGGCGGGTGTCGGGCGGCAGCCCGACCGGAGCGTTACAGCCAGCGCCGCACCCGGCCGAGATAATCCTGATAGGCGTCGCCGAACTTTTCGGCCAGATAGCGCTCTTCCGGCTCGACCACATGGCGCTGGAGGGTGAAGTACAGCGCCACCCCGAGCAGCACCATCAGCAGCGAATTGACCAGCAGCGCCAGCCCGCCATAGATCGCCAGCAGCGACAGGTAGAGCGGGTTGCGGCTGTAGGCGAACGGCCCGTCGGTGACCAGCGCGTCGGTCGGGGTGCGGGGATGGACGGCGGTGCCCTGGCGCTTCATCGCCTGGAACGCGGTGACGGCGACGAAGCCGGCGGCGATCAACAGACAGACCCCCAGCCCGTGCGCCAGCACCCGGGGCAGCACCGGCACCCCCCAGATCGCGGCCAGCACCAGTCCCCCCACCAGAAACCCGCCGAAGATCACCGGCGGAATCACCTTGATATCGGCAACATCGGTACGCACTTGTTCCTCGGCCATGATGGCCCTCCCTCCAGCGTGCGAATGCTGCTTTCCATTCTACGCCGAGGCGATCAGCCCGGCCAGAAGGATCGGCGCGCGCGGGCGGCGGGGTTGTCTGTTGCGCAAACCCCAGCGCCGGGTTAGCGTACCCCCGGCCCCGGAAACGGCCTTTCCCAGGTTTCGTCGCATTCTCTCCAGAATCCGGAGACGATCATGGCGGACTCCACCCAGACGAATTCAATGCGATCGATCACGGATTCCCTGCAAAATTCGGCCGCGCTGCTGGCCAATGTCGAAGCCCGCCTCGCCGCCGCCCGCCGGGCCGGCGGGCTGCCCGATCTCGGCGAGACCCCGCTGCCGCCCGCGACCCTCGACAGCCGGGCCGGCGATCTCGGCGCCCTGCTCGTCGGCATGAAGCATGCGGTCGCGGCGCTGAAATCGGCCAACCACGGCGTGCTGGCGATCCAGGCGCTGGTCGGCGGGCTGGCGGAGTTGGCCGAGGCCGCCGCCAGCGGCGCCCGCCCGCTCGATCAGGCCGCCACCCTCTACGACGCCGAACTGGCCCGGCTTGATCAGATCGCCGAAGCCACCTGCTACGGCCGCACCCAGCTGATCGACGGCAGCGACCCCGAGGCGCTGACCGTGCTGTTCAACGGCACCTCGGCCAGCACCACCCCGCGCACCCTGCCGGAACTGGCCCTGACCGCCGCCGGGCTGGGCCTGACCCCGGCCGCCACCGCCTGGACCGGCCCCGAGGGCGCCGCCGCCAGCCGGCAGGAACTGGCCCAGGCCGCCACCACCCTGGCCGAGGCCGCTGCCAGCCTGACCCAGGCGCTCGGCACCGTGCAGATCCGCCAGGATTTCACCAGCCAGCTGATCGCCACCCTGCGCACGGTCACCCACCCCGACCCGGACGCGGCCGGGCGGAAGCCGCCGGCGCTGCAATCGCTGGCCCCGGCCGCCCAGGCCAATCAGGCGGTGCTGCGGCTGTTCACCTGATCCCGACCCCGGAGCCCGACCGGCTCCGGGGCGGCCGGACCGTCAGTTCCGGCGCGAATCGTGTTCGGAATGATAGCCGACCAGTCGCGTCACCTCGTTGCGCGAGCCGAGGATCACCGGCACGCGCTGGTGCAGCTTGGCCGGCTCGATGTCGAGGATGCGCTGGCGGCCGGTGCTGGCGGCGCCGCCGGCCTGCTCGACGATGAAGGCCATCGGGTTGGCTTCGTACATCAGCCGCAGCTTGCCGCCCTTGGCCTGGTTCTCCGCATCCATCGGATACATGAACACCCCGCCCCGGCAGAGGATGCGATGCACCTCGGCCACCATCGAGGCGACCCAGCGCATGTTGAAATCCTTGCCGCGCGGACCTTCCTTGCCGGCCAGACATTCATCGACGTAACGCTTGACCGGCGGTTCCCAGAAGCGGGCGCGCGAGGCGTTGATGGCGAATTCCTGGGTGTCGGCCGGGATCGTCATGTTGGGATGGGTCAGCATGAACATGCCGATCGACTGGTCGAGGGTGAAGCCGTTGACCCCGTTGCCGGTGGTCAGCACCATCATCGTCGAGGAGCCATAGAGGGCATAGCCGGCGGCGACCTGCTTGACCCCCTTTTGCAGGAAGGCGGCCTCGGCGATGGTGCTGGCGCCCTCGGGCAGGCGCAGGATCGAGAAGATCGTGCCGACCGAAATGTTGACGTCGATGTTGGACGAGCCGTCGAGCGGATCGAACAGCAGCAGATACTTGCCGTCGCCGGCGCCGTGGATGGCGCTGACATGCTCCATCTCCTCCGAGGCCATGCCGGCATAGGCCCCGCCCAGCGCGTTCATGTGCATGAAGATCTCGTTGGAGAGAACGTCGAGCTTCTTCTGCTCCTCGCCCTGAATGTTCTCCGAACCGGCGACGCCGAGATTGCCGGCCAGCGCGCCCCGGTTGACCTCGCGCGAGATCATCTTGCAGGCGAAGATCAGGTCGGTGACCAGTCCGGTGAACGAGCCGGTCCCGCCCAGCCGCCGCTGGTCCTGCAACAGGAAATGGGTCAGCGTGATCCGATTGTACGGCAAAGCGGTTCCTCCCTACGCGGCCTGGCGCGCCGAACGGGCGCCGGAGGATGTGTTAGCCGATTCGCCGGGATGAATCCACCGTCAGGCGGGCTCTGCCCGCACCCGCCAAGGGCCGAAGGCCCTTGGATCCCTTTCCCTGCCCTTCGCGCGGCAAGCACCCGCGCCCAAGCTGACAGGCCGGTCCGCGCCCGACCCCCCATGGGTTCCAAGGGCCTTGCGGCCCTTGGCGGGGGTGGGCGGAGCCCACATCACCCTAAAACCCGAGAGGGGGCCGATTACTTAGCGAGGTAGTCCCGCGCCAGCAGCTCGGCGATCTGCACCGCGTTGAGGGCCGCGCCCTTGCGCAGATTGTCGGCGACGCACCAGAAGGCGAGGCCGTTCTTGACGGTCGGGTCCTTGCGGATGCGGCTGACGAACACCGCGTCCTCGCCGGTGGTCTCGACCGGGGTCGGGTAGCCGCCCGGCTCGCGGGTGTCGAGCACCACCACCCCGGGGGCGGCGCGCAGGGCCTCGGTCGCTTCCTCGACGCTGACCGGGCGGGCGAACTCGACGCTGATCGATTCGGAATGGCTGACGAACACCGGGACGCGGACGCAGGTCGCCAGCACCGCGATGTCGGGATCGAGGATCTTGCGGGTCTCGACCACCATCTTCCACTCTTCCTTGGTCGAACCGTCATCCATGAAGGAATCGATCTGGGGAATCAGGTTGAAGGCGATCTGCTTGGGGAACTTCTCGGCCTTGACCTCGTCATTGACGTAGATCGCGCGGGTCTGGTTGAACAGCTCGTCCATCGCCTCCTTGCCGCCGCCCGACACCGACTGGTAGGTCGACACCACGACGCGGGTGATCTGGCCGAGTTCGTGCAGCGGCTTCAGCGCCACCACCATCTGGATGGTCGAGCAATTCGGGTTGGCGATGATGCCGCGCTTCCGGTAGCCGGCGATCGCCTGGGGATTGACCTCGGGCACCACCAGCGGCACGTCCGGCTCCATCCGGAAATGCGAGGTGTTGTCGATCACCACGCAGCCCGCCGCCGCCGCGCGCGGGCTGTGCTGGGCCGACACCTTGGCCCCGGGCGAGGACAGGGCGATGTCCCAGCCGGTGAAGTCGAACTTGGCGAGGTCCTTGACCCGCAGCACCTGATCCTCGCCGAACGACACCTCGCGCCCGACCGAACGCTCGCTGGCCAGCGCGGCGACCTCATCGACCGGAAAATCGCGTTCCGCCAGGATTTGCAGCATCTCCCGGCCGACATTGCCGGTGGCGCCGATCACAGCAACCTTGTAGCCCATCGTGTCTGTCTCTCCGTTTCGGGGCCGCCCGGCCGGGCCCGCGCTGCCTGCCGCAAACGACAAGGCCCGCGAGGCGTCGCCGCGGGCCTGGTCGTTTGCTCAGGACGAACCAGCCCGCCGTCAGGCGGTCTTGGTCGTGCCGGTTTTGGAAAAAAAGGCGAAGGGCACCGCCGCCGGAACCGCGTCCCGGAGCCGACCAGCATCCGGATTGGCACGGTGCCGCATCATGACCTCCTCCAGTCTGGCCGAGACTTAGCGGAACCGCAGGCCCGGCGCAAGCGCAAACGCCCAGGGAAGGGTCAGGCCGGGCGGCCCGTGCCGGTCGCGGCCGGCGGGGTGACGCGAACCGCGGTGATCTGGTTGCGGTGGCGGCGGGCGATCTCGAAGCGGAAGCCGTAGAACAGATAGGCCTGCCCGACCTCGGGAATCCGCCGCGCCTCGTGCAGCACCAGCCCGGCCAGGGTGGCGGCGTCGTCGTCGGGCAGCCGCCATTCGAATTCGCGGTTGAGGTCGCGGATCGGCACCGCGCCGTCGATCATGTAGCTGCCGTCCGATTGCGGCCGCACCCCGGCGACGGCGACGTCGTGCTCATCGACGATGTCGCCGACGATCTCCTCCAGGATGTCCTCGAGCGTCACCACCCCGAGCAGCGAGCCGTATTCGTCCACCACCAGGGCGAAATGCTCGCGCCGCTGGCGGAAGGCCTGCAACTGCTCCTGGAGCGTGGTCGAAGCGGGGATGAACCAGGGCGGGCTGGCGAAGGCGCCGAGATCGAGTTGCTCGATCGCCGCCGGATTGTCATGCACCGCCCGCAGCACGTCCTTGGCATGCAGCACGCCGACGATGTTGTCGGAATCGTCGCGCCACAGCGGCAGCCGGGTATAGGGGCTGGCGATCACCTGATCGAGCAGCGCCGCCGGCGGCAGGCTGGCATCAAGGGTGACCATGTTGCGGCGGTGGGTCATCACCTGACCGACCTCGACATCGCCCAGTTCGAGAATCGAGCGCAGCATCCGCCGCTCCTCGCGCACCTCGCCCTCGCCGGTATGGACCTCGATCGCGCCGCGCAATTCGGCCATCGCCGCCTCGGGCGAGACGGTCGGGGTGCGGCTGGCGCCGAACAGGCGGAAGATCAGCCGCACCAGCAGTTCGAGCGTCCGCACCACCGGGGTCAGCCCCAGCACCAGCGCACTGACCGGCCCGGCCACCCACAGCGCCACCCGGTTGGCGTGATAGATCGCGTAGGTCTTGGGCAGCACCTCGCCGAACAGCACCACCACCACCGTCATCCCGGCGGTGGCATAGGCGATGCCGGCATCGCCGAACAGCCCGACCAGCGCCCCGGTCGCCAGCGACGAGGCCAGGATGTTGACCAGATTGTTGCCGAGCAGCAGCGCCGACAGCAGCCGGTCGCGGGTGGCGAGCAGGTGGTTGACCCGGCCGGCGCGGCGGTCGCCCTCCTGTTCGAGCTGGTGCATCAGCGGCCGCGACACCGCCGTCAGCGCGGTTTCCGAACCGGAAAAGAATGCCGACATCGCCTGCAACGCCGCGACGGCGAGCAGGGTCAGGGTAATGCTGTCCATGGCCTACCTCCCGGCGGCGCTCTCCGCCAGCAGGGCGAGCACCTCGCCATTGGCGACGTCGCGCGACAGGAAGCTGTGGCCGATGCCGCGCGCCAGCACGAAGGTGATCGCCCCGTCCTTGACCTTCTTGTCGCCGAACATGTGCTCCAGCAGCCGGTCGGGATCCCACGCCCGCCCCGCCGGCAGGGCCGAGGGCAGCCCGACCGCGTCGAGATGGCGGGCCAGCCGCTCGGCGTCGGCGGCGGGGGCGAGGCCGAGCCGGGCCGACAGCTTCAGCGCCAGCACCATCCCGATCGCCACCGCCTCGCCATGCAGCAGCGCGTCGGAGAAGCCGGTCTCGGCCTCCAGCGCGTGGCCGAAGGTGTGGCCGAGATTGAGCAGGGCGCGCTGGCCGGATTCACGCTCGTCGGCGGCGACGATGCGGGCCTTGGCGCGACAGCTGACCGCCACCGCATGCCGCCGCGCCGCCGCGTCACCCGCGACCAAAGCCGGGCCGTGCGCCTCCAGCCAGGCGAAGAAATCGGGATCGTCGATCACCCCGTATTTGACCACCTCGGCATAGCCGGCCAGCACCTGCCGGCGCGGCAGGCTGTCGAGCAGGTCGGTGTCGGCCAGCACCAGCCGGGGCTGATGGAAGGCGCCGACCAGATTCTTGCCGTGCCGGGTGTTGATCCCGGTCTTGCCGCCGACCGAGCTGTCGACCTGGGCCAGCAGGGTGGTGGGGATCTGGACGAAATCGACCCCGCGCAGCAGGATCGCGGCGGCGAAGCCGGTCAGGTCGCCGACCACCCCGCCGCCCAGCGCCACCACCATCGTCCCGCGTTCGGCCCGCGCCGCCAGCATCGCGTCGAGCAGGGCTTCGAGATGGGGGAAATCCTTGGTCTGCTCGCCGGCCGGCATCACCGTGTGCAGCGGCTGGATCCCGGCCGCGAACAGGCTGCGTTCCAGCCGTTCGAGGTACAGCGGCGCGACCTGATCGTCGCTGACCACCAGCGCCCGCTCGCCCCGCATCAGCGGGCGGATCAGTTCGCCGGCGCGGTCGAGCAGGCCGGGGCCGATCTCGATCGGATAGGTGCGCTCGCCCAGGGCGACGGTGACGGTTTCGACGCTCATGCTTCCTCCCTGTCGCCCTGGCCGGGGGCCAGATGGCCGGCCAGACTGGCCAGCACCCGGGCCACCGTGGCCTCGGGCGCCTCGTCGGTCGATTCGACCACCAGATCGGCCTCGGCATAGACCGGATAGCGCGCCGCGATCAGCCGGCCGAGGATCTCGGCCGGGTCGCCCTGCTTCAGCAGCGGGCGGTGGTCGCGGCCGACGGTGCGCTTCAGCAGCAGCGGCAGCTCGGCGCGCAGCCAGACGGTGATCGCGCCCGCGCGCATCCGGGCCCGGGTGTCGGGATCGATGAAGGCACCGCCGCCGGTGGCCAGGATCATCGGCCCCTGATCGAGCAGGCGGGCGATCACCCGGCGCTCGCCCTCGCGGAAGGCGGGTTCGCCGTGGCGGGCGAAATATTCGGCGATGGTGCAGCCGGCGGCGGCCTCGAACGCGGCGTCGGCATCGACGAAATCGAGCCCGAGCCGGGCGGCGAGGCGGCGGCCGATGCAGGATTTGCCCGCCCCCATCAGACCGACCAGGGCGACGGTGCGCGGAATCCGGCCGATCAGCGGCGCGGCCAGCCGGTCGAGATCGGCGGCGGGGGCCGGCTCGGCACCGGGAGTGCGCGAGCGGCGTTGATCGGCGGCGGCGGGGCCGATAGACTGCTCAAGGTTCGCCATCGTTCGGTTTCTGGCCCCCCGTGTTCAAGGCATCGCGCCGAAATCCAGGGGCGGGGCGCCCCGATCCGCCGCTTTTAGCCGCGCCGGGCCGGCTCTGTCCAGAAATCGATGTCACTCCTCGTTCAATGAGGTCCCCGGTTTCTCATGATCAGGCTTGTCGCTTTCGTGATCCTCGTCCTCGCCGTGCTGATCACCACCGCCGTGGTGATGGTTTCGGCCTGGGATCCCACCCCGCCGACGGTACGAATCGAACGGATGATTCCGGATGACCATTTCCCGCGCTGACGCCGGCGCCGGGCTGCTGGCGCTGGCGTTGCTGCTGGGGCCGGTCGCGGCCCGGGCGGCGGAGGAGGCGCCGGGCGCCGCCGAGGGGGTGTTTTCCGTCACCGCCCCGCGCGGGGCCGCGCCGCGGTTCGAGGCGCGCGAACTGGGCGAGCCCGGACTCGACGGCGGCGGCGTGCTCGACGATGCCCATGGCGGCCTCGGCGCGGCGATGTGGGGCGGCACCGACCCGGCGGTGATCCGCCGCCTGCTGCCCCGCCTGCCGACCACCGAATCCCCCGCCCTGCGCCAGCTGGCGCGACGGCTGTTGCTGACCAACGCGGCGGCGCCGGCCGGGGCTGCCCCCGCCGGCGGGCCGTCGCTGCTCGACATCCGCATCGACCGGCTGACCGCGCTGGGCGAAAGCGAGGGGCTGGCGGCGCTGGTCAAGGCGGTGCCGGGATCGCTCAATTCCCCCCCCCTGGCCCGCGCCCGGGTCGAGACCGCCCTGCTCGGCGGCGACGTCAAGGCCGCCTGCGTCGAGGCCGCCACCCGCCATTACGACGAGCCGCGCCTCAAGGTGGTGTGCGCCCTGTCCGAGGGGCGGACGCTCGAGGCCAACATGGCGCTCGACCTGATGCGCGACCACAAGGAAGCCGACCCGGTGTTCCTGCTCGCCGCCGAGGCGATGGCCGGGGTGCCGCCGGCCAAGCTGGAGCGGATCGACACCCTGGCCCCGGTGTCGCTCGCCGCCTGTCGCGCCGGCCGGCTGCCGCTGCCGCCCGAGGCCGCCGCGACGGTGCCGCCCGGCCTGCTGCTGGCGATCGCCACCAACCCGGTCAATTCCGCCGACACCCGGCTGGCGGCGGCGGAACGGGCCGAGGCGCTCGGGCTGTGGGCGACCGAATCGCTGCGCCACCTCTACACCGACCTGTCGTTCAACCCGACCGAGACCCAGGAGGCGCTGGCCCAGGGCCCGCGCACCCCGCGCGGCCGCGCTTTGCTGTGGCGGACCATCCCGGCCGAGGACAATCCCGCCCGCCGCGCCCAGGCGATCGCCGGCCTGCTGACCGGCAGCGCCAATCCGGCCGCCTTCGCCGCCGCCGCCCGCCTCTACGCCCCGCTGCTGACCGCGCTGACGCCCGGCCCCGACCTCGCCGCCCAGGCGGCGCCGCTGGCCCGCGCCCTGGTGGTGATCGACCGCGCCGATCTGGCCGGCCCCTGGCTCAACCTCGCCTATGGCGACCCGGCCACCCTGCGTCAGGCCAAGGCGGTGGCGCTGCTGCGCCGGCTGGCCCGGCCGAACGAGGAGGCGGCGCCGATCGAGCTGCCCGCCGCCGACGGGCTGTCGCCCGAGGCCGCCGGCCGCCGCGCCGAGGTGATCCTGTCGCTGCTGGAAGGCGTCGGCGAGGTGGTGCCGCCCGGTCCGTGGCTGGCCTCGCTGCGCGATCCGCTGCTGTCCCCGACCCTGTCGCCCCGTCCGGCGCTCGATTCGCTGGCCGAGGCGGCGGCGACCGACCGCCGCCTGGGCGAGACGGTGCTGCTCAGTCTGGTCGAACTGGGCCAGACCGGCTTCGACCGCGCCGACCCGGCCCTGCTCGGCCGGGCGGTGGCGATGCTGCGGCTGGTCGGCCTCACCAACGAGGCCCGCGCCCTGGCGATCGAAATCGCGCTGGCCAACGGGGTGTGATGGACCGCCACGTCGAGTCCTTCCTGGAAATGATGGCGGCGGAGCGGGGCGCCGCCGCCAACACCCTCGACGCCTATCGCCGTGATCTCGACTCCTACCTCGCCTTCCTCGGCCGGGCCGGCGCCGGCCCGCTCGAGGCCAGCCCGGCCCTGCTGCGCGACTGGCTGGGCGATCAGGCCGCGCGCGGGATGGCGCCGCGCACCCAGGCGCGGCGGCTGTCCTGCGTCAGCCAGTTCCACGCCTTCCTGGTCGCCGAGGGCCGCCGCCGCGACGACCCGACGATGGGGGTGGATGCCCCCCGGCTGAAGCGGCCGCTGCCGAAGATCCTGTCGGTGGCCGAGGTGTCGGCCCTGCTCGCCGCCGCCCGCGCCGTGCCGGGCGAGGACGGGGTGATGCTGACCGCCCTGCTCGAAACCCTTTACGCCACCGGGCTGCGTGTGTCCGAACTGGTCGGGCTGCCGTTCGCGGCGGTGGCGCGCGACCCGGCGCTGCTGACGGTGCGCGGCAAGGGCGACAAGGAACGGATGGTGCCGCTGTCGGTGCCGGCCCGCGAAGCCCTGGCGGCGTGGCGCCCGGTCCGCGCCGCTTTGCCCGGCGCCGCCACCTCGCCTTGGCTGTTCCCGTCGCGCGGGCGCAGCGGCCATCTCACCCGCTCCGGCTTCGCCCGCATGCTGGGGCGGGCCGGGCTCGCCGCCGGGATCGAACCGTCGCGGCTGTCGCCCCACGTCCTGCGCCACGCCTTCGCCAGCCATCTGCTGGCCGGCGGCGCCGATCTGCGGCTGGTCCAGCAGATGCTGGGCCATGCCGACATCGCCACCACCGAGATCTACACCCACGTCCAGAGCGAGCGGCTGGTCAAGCTGGTGCAGAGCCACCATCCTCTCGCCGGTAAAGGGGGGTAAAAAATCATGGGCTCCGCCCAAACCCGCCAGGAGCCAGCGGCTCCTGGACCTGCTTCGGTGGTCGGGCGGGGCCGGCGATGAGCCTGACCGACGAGGCCGACCGCCGCCAGCGCCGCGCCGCCGATCCCACCGCCAGCGTATGGGTCGCCGCCAGCGCCGGCACCGGCAAGACCAAGGTGCTGACCGACCGGGTGCTGACCCTGCTGCTGGCCGGCGCCACGCCGCGCCGGCTGCTGTGTCTGACCTTCACCAAGGCCGCCGCCGCCGAGATGGCGGTGCGGCTCAACCGCCGTCTCGCCGCCTGGGCCACCGCCGACGAGGCGACGCTGGAAGGCGAGTTGGCCCGGCTGTTGGGGCGTGCGCCTGATGCGGCCGAGCGGGTGCGGGCGCGCCGGCTGTTCGCCCAGGTGCTCGACACCCCGGGCGGGATGGCGATCGAGACCCTGCACGCCTTCTGTCAGTCGCTGCTGCGCCGCTTCCCGCTGGAGGCCGGGCTCGCCCCCCATTTCCAGTTGATGGACGATGGCGACGCCGCCGAGGCGCTGGAAGCCGCCAAGATCGAGGTGCTGGCCGCCGCCCGCGACGGGGCCGATCCGACCCTGGCGCTGGCGCTGGCGACGGTGACGGCGCGGGTGCATGAGCAGGCCTTCCCCGATCTGCTGGGCGAACTGGCCAGCGAGCGCGGCCGGCTGGAACGGATCCTGCGCCGCGAAGGCGGGCTGGGCGGGGTGGTGCGGGCGCTGGCGGCCCGGCTGGACGTGGCGCCGGGCGAGACGGTCGACAGCCTGCGCGCCGCCGCCTGCGCCGAGGACTCGTTCGACGGCCCCGCCTTGCGCCGCGCCGTCGCCGCGCTGGAACAGGGCGGCAAGACCGACCAGAAGCGGGCCGAAGGGATGGCGGCGTGGCTGGCCGACCCGGCCGGGCGCGCCGCCGGCTGGGCCGGGTGGGTCGATCAGTTCCTCACCCGCGAGGGCGAGATCCGCCAGACCCTGGCCTCCAAGGGGGTGCGGGAAGCCGACCCGGCCAGCCTCGACGCCCTGGAGGCCGAAGCCGAGCGGGTGCTGTGGGTCGAGGACAGGCTGCGCGCCGCCGGGATCCTCGCCGCCACCGCCGCGCTGCTGACCCTCGGCACCGCTTTGCTCGAGTCCTACCGCCGGGCCAAGGCGGCGCGGGCGGCGCTGGATTACGACGACCTGATCCTGGCCGCGCGCGACCTGCTGACCCGGCCGGGCCAGACCGCCTGGGTCCAGTACAAACTCGACGGCGGCATCGACCATGTGCTGATCGACGAGGCCCAGGACACCAACCCCGACCAGTGGGCGGTGGTGGCGGCGCTGACCGGGGAATTCTTCGCCGATGTCGGTGCCGGCGGGCGCACCCGCACCGTGTTCGCGGTCGGCGACGCCAAGCAGTCGATCTATTCGTTCCAGCGCGCCGACCCGCGCGCCTTCGCTGCGATGCGCGCCCGCTTCGCCCGCGAGGTGCCGTCGGCCGGCCAACGCTGGGACGAAATCGCCCTCAACCTGTCGTTCCGCTCCGGCCGCGCCGTGCTCGACGCGGTCAACGCGGTGTTCGCGCCCAACAGCCCCGGCCGCGACGGTGTCGCCGGGCCGGACGAGGACATCACCCACCTCGCCCACCGCGCCGGGGCCGGCGGGCGGGTCGAGATCTGGCCGCCGGTGGCGCCGCGCCCGCTCGACGCCCCGCCGCCATGGAAGCCGCCGGTCGAGCGGATCCGGGGCGATTCGCCACCGGCCCGGCTGGCCCGGCTGCTGGCCGGGCGGATCGCGGCGATGATCGGCAGCGAGAGGCTGGAGTCGCGCGGCCGGCCGGTGCGGGCCGGCGACATCCTGGTGCTGGTGCGGCGGCGCGGCCCGCTGGTCGAGGATCTGGTGCGCGAGCTGAAGACGCTGAAGGTGGCGGTGGCCGGGGCCGACCGGATGGTGCTGACCGACCAGATGGCGGTGATGGACCTGATGGCGCTCGGCCGCTTCCTGCTGCTGCCCGAGGACGATCTGACCCTGGCCACCGTGCTGAAGGGGCCGCTGGTCGGGCTGGACGAGACCCAATTGTTCACCCTGGCCCACGACCGGGGCGAGACCTCGCTGTGGAGCGCGCTGGCCGCCGGCCTGACCCGCGATCCGGCGTTCGAGCGCACCTACCTCTATCTGTCCGACCTGCTGGCGCTGGCCGACCGGCTGCCGCCGCAGGCGCTGTATGCGCGGATCCTCGGCCCGCTCGGCGGACGGCGGGCGCTGCTGGCCCGGCTCGGCCAGGAGGCGGAGGACCCGATCGACGAATTCATGGCCCTGGCGCTGGCGGTCGAGCGGATCCATCCCCCCTCGTTGCAGGGCTTCCTGCACTGGCTCGACACCAGCCAGCCCGAGATCAAGCGCGACCTCGAACAAAGCGGGCGCGACGCGGTGCGGATCATGACCGTCCACGGCGCCAAAGGCTTGCAGGCGCCGATCGTGGTGCTGCCCGACACCCTCCAGATGCCGAACCAGAGCGGGCGGCTGCTGTGGCTGGGCGACGGCGCGGCGGCCGACGAATTGCCGGCCTGGGTGCCGCGCGCCGACGACCAGGACCCGGTCTGCCGCGCCGCCGCCGCCGCCCGCAAGCAGGCGCGCGAGCAGGAATACCGCCGCCTGCTCTATGTCGCGCTGACCCGGGCCGAGGACCGGCTGATCATCTGCGGCTGGGAAACCCGCCGCGCCCCGCCCGAGGGCTGCTGGTACGGCCTGATCCGCGACGCGGTCGCCCCGCTGGCCGAGACCGAGCCGGCGCCGTGGCTGGTCGCGGCCGACGAGACCGAGGGGCACGAGCTGCTGGTGCTGCGCTGCCCGCAGCAGGACGCGGTGGACGCCGAGCCCGGCGCCGCCGCCGCGCCGCCCGAGCCGGAATTGCCGCCCTGGGCCACCCGCCCGGCCGAGGCCGAGCCATCGCCGCCGCGCCCGCTGGCGCCGTCGCGCCCCGACGACGAGGAACCGCCGGTGCGCTCGCCGCTCGACCGTGCCGGCGACACCGGCCGCTGGCAGCGCGGCACCCTGATCCACCGCCTGCTGCAAAGCCTGCCCGACCTGCCCCGGCCCGAGCGGGCGGCGGCGATGAGCCGGTTCCTGGCCCGGCCGCTGTGGGGCCTCACCGCCGCCGAGCAGGTGGCGATCGCCGCCGAGGTCAACGCCCTGCTCGACTCGACCGAGTTCGCCCCGCTGTTCGCCCCCGGCGCCCTGGCCGAGGTGCCGGTGCTGGCCCGCATCGGCGAGCGGATCCTGTCGGGGCGGATCGACCGGCTGGTGGTCACCGCCGACAGCGTGGTGGCGGTCGATTACAAGACCAATCGCCGCCCACCGTCGGAGGTGGCGGCGATCCCGCCGCTCTATGTCCGCCAGATGGCCGCCTACCGGCTGGCGCTGGCCTGCCTCTATCCCGGACGGCGGATCCGCTGCCTGCTGCTGTGGACCGACGGACCGAGACTGATGGAAATCCCCGCCGCCCTGCTCGACGACAGCCTGGCTTGACCGCTCCCTTATTGGGCACTCGCCCAAACCCATTTGGGGCGATGCCCCAAACCCCCTTTGTTTCTCTTCATAAAAGGCGGGGCCGTCCTCCCCGCCAATCCGTGATTCAAGGGTGGAGGGCCTGCGGCCCTCCGGGGGATTGCCAAGGGGCTCGCCCCTTGGCCCCGGGCGTCAGCCCGGCGGGTCGTCGGCGTCGTCGAACGGCAGCAGCGCCGCCACCCCCGAGTCCGGCAGCGCCTCGACCGCGCGCAGGCGGCGATCAATCGCCCGTTTGCGCACCGCGACGTCGTCGATGGTCTTCGAGGCTTCCTGCAACTTGCGCTGCACCTTGTCGAGCACCTCGCCATATTTGCCGAACTCGGTCTTGACCGCGCCAAGGATCTCCCACACCTCGCTCGACCGTTTTTCGATCGCCAGGGTGCGGAACCCCATCTGCAAGGCGTTGAGGATCGCCCCCAGGGTGGTCGGCCCGGCCGCCACCACCTTGTACTCGCGCTGAAGCAGCTCGATCAGCCCGGGCCGGCGCAGCACCTCGGCATAGAGGCCCTCGGTCGGCAGGAACAGCAGGGCGAAATCGGTGGTGAAGGGCGGGTTGATGTATTTGTCGCGGATCTCGCGGGCGCATTGGCGGATGCGGGCCTCCAGCGCGCGGGCGGCCTGCTCGACCGCCTCGGCATCGGCGCGCTCGACCGCGAGCTGGAGCCGCTCGTAATCCTCGTTGGGAAACTTGGCGTCGATCGGCAGCAGCAGTTCGGGCTCGTCCTCGCCCCGGCCGGGCAGGCGCAGGGCGTAATCGACCCGCTCGGCGCTGCCGGGGCGGCAGGTCGCCTCGCGCAGCACCTGATCGGGGCGGAAGATCTGGTCGAGCAGCGCGCCGAGCTGGACCTCGCCCCAGGTGCCCCGGGTCTTGACGTTCGACAGCACCCGCTTGAGGTCGCCCACCCCGCTGGCGAGGCTCTGCATCTCGCCCAGCCCCTTATGCACCTGCTCCAGCCGGTCGCTGACCAGACGGAACGACTCGCCCAGCCGCTTTTCCAGCGTGCCCTGAAGCTTCTCATCGACGGTCTGGCGCATCTGTTCGAGCTTGGCGGCATTGTCGCCGCGCAGGCGGTCGAGCTGATCGGCCACGGTGCGGGTCTGCTCGCCCATCGAGCGGATCACCCCGTCAAGCCGGTCGCGCAGGGTCTGGGCGATGCCGTCGGCGAGCTGGTGCAGATTGCCGCCGACCTCCTCGCGCAGCGCCCGCCCCTGCCCGGCCTGATCGGCGCGGGCGTCGGCCAGCCGCTGCTCGATCAGGCCGCGCAGCTCGGCTTCGAGGGCGCGGATCTGTCCGGCCAGCTCCTCGCGCCCCTGGCGGGCCTGGGCGGCGAATTCGTCGCGCAGCAGCCGTTCCAGCCGGTCGAGCCGGCCGCCGCCCCCCTCGTCGCCCCGGCGGGACAACAGCACCACCACCAGGGTGGCCAGCGACAGCACGGCGGCGAGCACGGCGGCGAATTCGGCGATCATCGGCGGCGGGTCCAAAAAATGTATTGCGGATGCATCAAATAAGAATTAGTCTATCTTTAACGCGGCGGTGAGAGAGGTTCCTCCACCCTCCCCTCCTCACCGCTACGGCCCGGCCCCGTCATCCCCCCTGACAGGCCGAGGCATCGGGTCAGACGCCGGCGATCTCCTCCCCCCCCATCGCCGGGGCGTCCCCCACCCCAGGGCGGCGAGGAACCGTTACCGGATTGCCGGTTCCTCGCCGGCCCTCAAACTCCCGACGGCGGGGAACTGTCGGTGGAACGAAGTCCGGAGCGGCCTGGTCCCGCTCGCTCCAGGCGCCGATGTCCCCACCAGACAGGCCCGGAAGCATCCCCTCCGTCGGGAGACAGTTTGACTCCCCCGGGCTCCGCCCGGACCCGCCAAGGGCCACAGGCCCTTGGATCCCCTTGATTTTCCATCACGAAAAAAGCGGCTCCGCCCCACCCACCAAAGGGTTCCAAGGGCCCTCGGCCCTTGGCGGGTGTGGGCGGAGCCCACGCGTCAAACGTGGATCGCCCGCCCGGCGACGGCGAGGGCCGCCTCCTTGATCGCCTCGGCCAGCGAGGGATGGGCGTGGCAGGTGCGGGCGATGTCCTCGGCGGCGGCGCCGAATTCGATCGCCAGCACCAGTTCGGCGATCAGTTCCCCGGCATTGGGGCCGATGATGTGCGCCCCCAGGATACGGTCGGTGGCGGCATCGGCCAGGATCTTGACGAAGCCGTCGGCTTCGCCGCTGGCGCGGGCGCGGCCATTGGCGAGGAACGGGAACTTGCCGACCGCATAGGCGATGCCGGCCTGCTTGAGCTGCTCCTCGGTCTGGCCGACCGAGGCCACCTCCGGCCAGGTGTAGACCACCGACGGGATCGCCTCGGCATTGACGTGGCCGTGCTGGCCGGCCAGCAATTCGGCCAGGGCGACGCCCTCCTCCTCCGCCTTGTGCGCCAGCATCGCGCCGCCGATCACGTCGCCGATGGCATAGATCCCGGGGACGTTGGTGCGATAGTGAGCATCGACGGCGATGAAGCCGCGCTTGGTCCGCTCGACCCCCACCGTGTCGAGACCGAGGCCATCGACATGGGGACGGCGGCCAATCGCCACCAGCACCACGTCGGCTTCCACCGTTTCCTGCGGACCGCCGGCAGCCGGTTCGAGGGTCAGGCGGGCGGCATCGCCGACCCGCTCGCCCGCCACCACCTTGGTCGCCAGCTTGAAGGCGAAGCCCTGCTGGGCCAGCAGCCGCTGCATCGCCTTCGACACCTCGCCGTCATGGAACGGCAGGATGCGGTCGAGGAACTCGATCACGGTGACCTCGGAGCCGAGCCGGCCCCACACCGTGCCGAGTTCGAGCCCGATCACGCCCCCGCCGATCACCGCGAGGCGCTTCGGCACCGAACCGAGCGCCAGCGCCCCGGTCGAGGAGACGAACACCGTCTCGTCGATCTCGATCCCCGGCAGCGGAGTCGATTCCGAGCCGGTGGCGATCACGATCGCCTTGGCGGCGAGCGTGGTTTCGCCCTCGGCGCCGCTGACCACCACCTGGCCCTCGCCGGCGAGACGACCGGCGCCGGTGAAGCGGGTGATCTTGTTCTTGCGGAACAGGAAGTCGATCCCCTTGGTGTTGTCGGCGATCACCTTGTCCTTGTGCGCCATCATCGCCGCGAGGTCGAAGCTGACCCCCTCGGTGGCGATGCCGAAGGTGCCGAGGCCATGGGCGGCGGTGTGGTAATGGTGCGAGGCGGCCAGCAGCGCCTTGGAGGGAATGCAGCCGACATTGAGGCAGGTGCCGCCGAGCGCCGGCCGCTTTTCGACGCAGGCGACCGACATCCCCAACTGGGCGGCGCGGATCGCGGCGACATAGCCACCGGGTCCGCCGCCGATCACCACCAGATCGAACGAGGTTGCGGCCATCGCTCAGACCTCCAGCAGCAGGCGGGAGGGATCCTCGATCCCGTCCTTGACCCGCACCAGGAACGACACCGCCTCGCGGCCGTCGATGATGCGGTGGTCGTAGGACAGGGCCAGATACATCATCGGCCGCGCCGCGATGCTGCCGTCGGGCATCACCATCGGCCGCTGCTGCACCTTGTGCATGCCGAGGATGCCCGATTGCGGCGGGTTGAGGATCGGGGTGCTCATCAGCGAGCCGTACACCCCGCCATTGGAAATGGTGAAGGTGCCGCCGGTCAGTTCGGCCATCGTCAGCTTGCCGTCGCGCGCCTTCTTGCCGAGCGCGGCGATTTCCTGCTCGACCCCGGCGAAGGACAGCGTATCCGCCCCGCGCACCACCGGCACCACCAGACCCTGCGGGGTGCCGACCGCGACGCCGATGTCGTAATACTTCTTGTAGATCAGTTCATCGCCGTCGATCTCGGCATTGACCGCCGGCCATTCCTTCAGCGCGGCGACGCAGGCCTTGACGAAGAACGACATGAAGCCGAGCTTGACCCCGTGCTTCTTCTCGAAGCCGTCCTTGTAGCGGTTGCGCAGCTCGAACAAGGCGGTCATGTCCACCTCGTTGAAGGTGGTCAGCATCGCCGCGTTGTTCTGCGCCGCCTTCAGCCGCTCGGCGATGCGCTGGCGCAGGCGGGTCATCTTGACCCGCTCCTCGCGCCCGCTGGCCGGGGCGACGGCCGGCGCCGCCAGCGCCGACAGCACGTCGCCCTTGGTGACCCGGCCGCCCTTGCCGCTGCCGGCGAGGCCGGCGGTGTCGAGCCCGGCATCGGCGGCGATCTTGCGCGCCGACGGCATCGCCGCCGGGGCGGCGGCGGCGGCCGGGGCCGGAGCGGGGGCCGGGGCCGGGGCGG